>JBGUMY010000001.1:0-11623 GCA_045117095.1 Bacteroidaceae bacterium
CACATCGGGTTTGATGCCGCTTCCTTCAGTCACTTCACGACCTCCAGCCGTGTGGAAAACGGTCTTCACACTGTCGGTCTTCTCAGGACGCTTGCCCGTTTTGCGATACACCTCAGCATCCTCACGCATTTTCTTGTAGTCAATCTTTTGGATGCAGCGGCCTGAAGGGATGTAATACTTGGCGGTGGTCAGTTTCAGACTACCGTTGTAGGGCAGTTCACGCGAGCTTTGTACCAACCCCTTTCCGAAGGTGCCTGTACCCACGATGATGGCACGGTCGAGGACTTGCAAGGAGCCTGACACGATTTCAGAGGCACTGGCAGAACCGCCGTCCACCAAGATGGCAAGCGGAATCTCCAAGTCGAGCGGTTCGTTGTTGGTCGTGTAGGTGTATTTCGCTGCGATGTGCTTACCTTTTGTCTCCACAATCTTCTGCCCCTTCGGCACAAACAGATTGACGATATCAACGGCTTCATTCAGCAGCCCCCCACCATTGCTGCGCAAGTCGAGGATGATGCTTTTCGCTCCTTTCTCTTTCAGGCTGATGACCGCCTTTCTCACCTCCTTGGCACATCCCTCTGTGAACTCTGTGAGGCTAATGTAACCAGCGTCTTCAATGAGTCCCACGTAGGGCACAGCCGACTTCTTGATGTTGCGGCGAGTGATTTTGAAATCACGAGGAGCTTTCTCTCCTCTGCGTTTCACCTTCAGCACAAACGTGGTGCCAGGTTCACCTCTTAGCAGTTCACTCACCTCTGCGGTGGTCTTGCCCTTCAAGTCCTTATCGTCAATCTTCAGCAACACATCACCCACCTGCAAGCCCACTTCGGCAGCTGGCATATCAGCGTATGGCTCGTGGATGATGACGGTCGAGTCCTTCCGCATACGGATGATGGAGCCGATGCCACCATACTTGCCTGTGGTCATCATCTTCAGTTCGCCCATGTCCTCCTCGGGATAATACACCGTATAGGGGTCGAGTTCATCCAGCATGGCCTCAATGCCAGCACCAATCACTTTCTCCGCCTTCAGCGAATCCACATAGAAGAGATCCAGCATGCGGTAGATGTTGTTGAAGATGTCGAGGCTCTTGGCCACATCAAACTGATGTTCCGTTTGTGCCGAAGCGACTAAAACCGAAAAACTAAAAACAATAATTGAAAGTATCTTTCTCATGTCAATATGCGTATTTGTGTGCAAAGGTAGGAAAAAAAATTGAAGAAAAGAATAATTGAAAGATTGAAATATGAAATAATCAGGAATGAGGAACCTTTTGTGTATGAAGAGGATTAGTTGGGTTGCTTCTTCATACGAAGCCGCTCGGCATTGCGGTTCTTGGGCAATTTGGCCTTGTCAGGTTTCTGCTTGGTGATTTTGAGAGGCTTCTGTTGGGCGATGGGCTGTTGAGTTGGATTCCAATCTTGGCTGATTTCCCATTGTGCCTTGAGTGTGATGGCTTGAGAATGATAATACACAGGCTCAGGTTGGAGATGCAGGTCATAGTCGCCCGTATCCCATTGCCCATTGCCATTGAGGTCATCGATGAGACGCAGGTAGTAAGTGCCTGGCTCGACGAAGTAGAAATCGGCCTTGTTTCTTTCGACTTTGAGGGTCTTGACCGTTTTGTCACTGCCATCGATGAGTTGCACGAGGGCTCCATCCCAGGTACCTGTTGGGAGTTGAGAGTCAGGGGTTGAGTTCGTGCGTCCTCCTTGCAGGGTGACGAAGAGGGTGGAAAGGGTGTCGAGACGTTTCATGCGGATAGCACGTTTGGAGGCTTCGACGCGCTTGCCATAGATGCCTCGGAAAGCGGCTGTGTCGATTTCGAGTTGATAGGTCGTGTCAGGCTCCCATTCGGCATAGAGACGGTAAGCCTTGATGTTGTGGGGCAGTTGTCGGAGGCGGAACTCGACAGGTTGGAAGAGCGTGTCAACCTGGATGCTGAGGTGTATCTTGGAAAGGTCAACACTGTCGAGAGGCTCAGGGAAGGTGATGTCGATGTTTTTGTCGGGCACCATCGCTTGCATATTGCTTGTCTTATAGTCGAGGAACTCTTCGGGCATCGGAGGAATCTCGACTTCCTCATCATCGTCTTTCTTCTTTTTCTTCCGTTTGGTTTTGTTGTCGGTGTTATCTGCGTCCTCAGAAGTATTGGGATTATCAGCGTTCTCAGCGTTCTCCTTTTCGGCTCGTTTGGCTGCACGGCGTTCTTCTTTGAGTCGCTGCTTGTATTCTTTCACCCATTCGTCATATTTCTCCTGCTGCTCCTTGGCGATTTTCTCTTTAGTGAGTTTGGACACGAGCCAAAGGGTGTCAGTGGTGAGGGCAAGGACACCAGTAGTGTCGGTGGCATAGAAATCCATCTGGACGGTGAGGGTGTCGAGATTGTATATGAGAGAATCACGCACCCAGTAGTTGATGGTGTCATTATGGGGCGTTGCATCGATGACGAAGGCATCCTCTGCATCGAAATTGAGTCCTTTGAGATGCGGAAGAGTGTCGGAGGGGGATGTGAAGTAGAGGGTGAACATTTGTGGGGTGAGACGTTCGCTCTTCAGAAGGTAACGGTTCTGCTGTGCCGACTCGAAGGCGAGCAAGGCGATGTCGTCTGGAAAGAAATGAGTGTAGCGCGAATAGACGATGGAATCGTAGTGGATGCTGTCATGCCACACGGTATCAGGCCGCACATCGGGACGGCTGGATGGAGAGAGGATGCGTTCGGAGAATGCAACCATCTCAGCAGGTTGGTCATAGATGTAGTTCTGGTTCTGGTCTTTGAGAGCGAAGGCACGATAGTGGCCAGGAGCAAGTCCCTTCACCACGAAATGACCCTTACTGTCCGTACGTGAGATACGTTCAAAGGGAGTTGTTCGGAAAACAGAATCAGGAAGACTATCGATGGAATCGTTCGCTAATTTATACAATCCCACAAGGATTCCCTTGATGGGTTCGAGGTTTTGTGCCTCGAGCACATGGCCAGACATCTGAAAAGTATCGACTTGTTCGCCTGTGGAGAAGGTGAAGGCATAATCACCGTATGGGTTTCCCTCGTTGTTATCGACAATAGCATCGGAGAAGTCGATGGTATAGGTCATGTTAGGCTTGAGCGAATCGATGAGGTCGATAATGACCTTCCGACCTGTAGCAGAGATTTCAGGCTGTTCAATCTGTGGAGGGGAAATGACCACGTTTTCCATCGCATTCTCCACCTTCACAATCTCATCGAACTCGATAGTGATTTTCTTGGCGCTCTTGACATTGGATGAGCCGAATTTGGGTGACGTGCTCACCACCTTGGGTGGGGTTTCGTCATAGGGACCTCCATCGGGAGACCCTATACGAGCACAGGAGATCAAAAGAAGAAGTAAAGACGTTAAAGAAATCAGAGAAGTTAAAGATGTTGCCTTGCTGATGGTATGGCACACGTCTCTAACTTCGAGTGAAGCGATTACTTCTTTAACTTCTCTAACTTCTTTAATGTCTTCTATAAACCACTTCCAGAACCTCATACTATACATTCATCTTGATGAGTTCCTCAATGTATTGGCGCGAGTTGCTGAGACGTGGAATCTTATGCTGTCCACCCAGTTTGCCTTTGCTCTTGAGCCATTCTTCAAAGAGACCAGACTTTGCTGTGATGATTTCGAGGGGTTGCAGCGTAATGTTCTTGTGGCGCTTGGCCTCATAGTCAGAGTTGATGGCTTGGAGGGAACGGTCGAGAATGGAGGCGAATTCGTCCACGGAACCTGGCTCTTTGGCAAATTCTATCATCCATTGGTGACGGCATTTGGCGTTGCTGTCCATGAAGATGGGGGCAGCGGTATAATCTTTCACTTGAGCACCTGTGGCCACACAGGCCTGCAAGAGTCCCTTTTCAGCGTTATCAACGATGAGTTCTTCGCCAAAGGCATTGATGAAGTGCTTGGTGCGCCCTGTGATGCTGAACTTATAGGGGTCTTTCTGCGAGAACTTCACGGTGTCGCCAATGAGATAGCGCCAGAGTCCACAGTTGGTGCTGATAATCATGGCGTAGTTGACACCTGGTTCCACCTCCCAAAGTGGCACAATTTTCTGCTCGTCGATAGGGTATCCGTTGTCATTGAGGTTGTCCATTGGACAGAACTCATAGAAGATGCCGTAGTCAATCATCAGGAGCATGTTGGGATCGGAAAGGTCGTTCTGGAGTCCAAAGAAGCCTTCGCTGGCATTGTAAGTCTCCATGTAGTGCATATTGGGCAGACCAATGATATTCTTGTATTGCTCACGATAAGGTGTGAAAGCCACGCCTCCATGGAAGAATACTTCGAGATTGGGCCATACTTCATCAAGTCGATCAACACCTTTCAGTTCCATCACGCGGTTCAACACGCTGAGCATCCAAGAGGGAACACCACTAATATTGGTAATGTTCATATCCATCGCCACACGGGCAATCTTGTCACGCTTTTCCTCGAAGTCGCTCAGCAGCGCAATCTTTTTCTTGGGCACACGAATGATTCTTCCAGCGGTAGGGATGTTCTCGATGAGGATGGCACTGAGGTCACCAACTAGACTGTTGGGGGTGTTGAGGTTGGGGGAATGACTACCTCCGAGAATCAGGCTCTTGCCTGAGAAGAACTTGCTTTTGGGGTAGATGTGAAGGTAACTGACGATACAATCGATACCACCCCGATAATGGATATTCTTGAGTCCTTCACCGCTGACAGGGATGAACTTGCTCTTGTCGTTGGTGGTTCCAGAAGATTTGGCATACCAGCGTACCACACCTGGCCAAAGGATATTGGCCTTTCCTTCGCGCATCTTGTGGATGTAGTTCTTCAGTTCCTCATAGGTGTTCACAGGCACTTGCTGACGAAATTGCTCATAAGACCCGATTTGGTCGTAGTGGTGTTCTGCCCCCCATTCCGTCTGGACACCCTGACGAATCAGATGACGAAAAATCTTCTGCTGTATGTCTTTCGATCTGGTCGCATACTTCTCCAATTGCTTTTGCCTTCTGGAGAAATATATCTTATTTAGAAAACCTGTCGTATTCATTGCCAAGTCAATTTGGGTGCAAAGATAAACATTTTAAGTGAAAAGTGAAAGGTGAAGAGTGAAAAAAATTGTTACCGCGATGGTTTACTAACGGTTTGGGCGCAAATGCGGTAGTGAATATTTCACTTTTCACTCTTCACTTTTCACTTATTTCTTCATTTTTCACTTTTCCCTTTTGTTCCTTTGCGTTCTTGATGCCGTTCAGCAGTTCCTTATCATTCTTGATACGTTTGAGTGCTTGCTTGGCGGCGTTCTGATCACTCTCTTTCTTGCTGTAGCCTTCACCTGTGCCGCAAGGAATTTCCTCCACGAGCACAGAGGAATGGAACTTGGGGATGTTATTGTGAGGACCTTCGTGTAATGCTGTTTGCTGGAAGACGAATTTGTACTGATACTTTTGACACCACTCAATGAGTGCGCTTTTGTAGTTCTTCTCCGTCTTTGCCACATTATCGATGTCAATATGATATTTGAAGACTTTCTCTTCGAGGAATCGGTAGCAGTACTTGTAGCCTCTGTCCAAATAGATGGCTCCTACGAAGGCTTCAAAGGCATTGCCGTTCATGAAACTGTTGTGACCTGTAGTTACAGCTCCTGCATGACGGATGAGTTTGTCAAGTCCCAAGTCGATGGCCAGTTTGTTGAGCGAGTTGCGGCACACAATCTTGCTGCGCAGATTGGTGAGAAAGCCCTCCTGCTTGCGTCCGAAGTGCTTGTAGAGTATATCGGCCACAATGGCGCCCAGCACGGCATCGCCTAAGAATTCAAGGCGTTCGTTGTTAATGTAGATTCTTTGCTTTGCATGCTCTGCTTCCTGCTCCTTCTTCTTCTGGTTCCGTCCCTTCTTCTCCTCCTCCTGTTCCTTTCCTTGCTCGTAATAGGCCATGGATTTGTGCATCAGCGCCATCTGGTATAGCCTGATGTTGTGGGGATAGAAGCCAAGGAGGGACTTGAGTCGCAAAAAAGGCTTCTTCTCGGAAACGAAAAGAAGCCTAATTGTATCTAAGATATCCGAAATCACCTTTTTTTAATCTTGGTATTTCTTGAAGATGACACTTGCGTTGTGACCACCAAATCCGAAGGTGTTGCTGAGAGCGGCACGAACGGTGCGCTGCTGAGCTTTGTTGAAAGTGAAATTGAGCGTATAGTCAATCTCAGGGTCTTCGTCGCCTTCTTCATGGTTGATGGTAGGAGGAACGATGTCGTTCTTCACGGAGAGAACGCTAATCATGGCTTCAACAGCACCAGCGGCACCCAGCAGGTGACCAGTCATAGACTTTGTAGAGCTGATGTTGAGCTTGTAAGCTGCGTCGCCAAACACTTCTTTGATGGCTTTTGCCTCAGAGATGTCGCCCACATGAGTGGATGTGCCATGCACATTGATGTAGTCAACGTCTTCTGGCTTCAAGCCTGCATCTTTGAGTGCGCGCTCCATTACAAGCTTTGCACCAAGACCCTCTGGGTGAGTGGCTGTGATGTGATAAGCGTCAGCAGACATGCCTGCACCTACCATCTCAGCGTAAATCTTGGCACCACGTGCTTTAGCGTGCTCCAGTTCCTCAAGAATCAGAATGCCTGCACCTTCACCCATCACGAAACCATCACGGCTTGCGCTGAATGGACGGCTTGCCTTCTCAGGCTCCTCGTTGCGAGTGGAAAGTGCCTTCATGGCATTGAAACCACCCACGCCAGATGCTGCGATGGCCGCCTCAGCACCACCTGCCACAATTGCATTCGCCTTACCCAAGCGGATGAGGTTGAACGCATCGGCCAGTGCGCTTGAAGAAGATGCGCATGCGGAAGTTGTCGTGTAGTTAGGTCCACGGAATCCATACTGAATGCTGATATGGCCAGAAGCGATATCTGCAATCATCTTCGGAATGAAGAACGGATTGAATTTGGGACCGAGCTGAGGACCATTGATGGCATAATTGCCAGCCTCCTCCTCGAAAGTTTTGATACCTCCGATACCCACACCAAGCACAACTCCAATTTCGTTCTTGTCAACAGCCTCGAGATCCATGCCAGAATCGTCGATGGCCATCTTGGCTGCTGCAACGGCATACTGGGTGTAAAGATCCATCTTGCGGCTTTCCTTACGGTCGATGTAAGCTGCCGAATCAAAACCTTTCACCTCGCATGCGAACTGAGTCTTGAACTGTGAAGCGTCGAAATGTGTAATAGGACCAGCACCGCTCTTACCTGCCTTGAGGTTCTCCCAAGACTCCTCGGCAGTATTGCCAAGTGGAGTCAGAGCGCCAATACCTGTTACGACAACTCTCTTTAATTCCATAATTACTTAGCGGTTAGCCTCGATAATTATTTTGCGTTCTGCTCGATGTAAGCGATAGCGTCACCTACGGTAGCGATCTTTTCAGCCTGATCGTCAGGAATATTGATACCGAAAGCCTTCTCAAACTCCATGATGAGTTCTACAGTGTCGAGAGAGTCAGCACCGAGGTCGTTAGTGAAACTTGCTTCTGGCTTTACTTCTGCCTCATCAACGTTGAGTTTTTCAACGATGATAGATTTTACTCTTGATTCAATTTCAGACATAATCTTTAATTTTTTTAAGTGTTAATTGATGAGTTTCTATTTAGTCGCTTTTTATGATTTTCGCTGCAAAGGTAGGAATAATTCTTCAAAACAAGCAAGAAATAATCCATAAAATGCATCTTTATTGCACAAACGCGAAAAAATGTGCAATAAAAAGGTGCTTATTTTTCACTTTTGCCCCCTCCATTGTACAAAAAGGGGATTTTTCCTTATTTCTCTCTATGCAGCCTTTTTGTCTCTATTTTACTCTTCTCTATTCGCTCTTTTTCTCTCCAAATGGTCAAGGATAATCTTGCGGATACGCATGCTTTTGGGTGTTACCTCTACATATTCATCAGCCTTGATGTATTCCAGCGCTTCCTCCAACGAGAGCTGTACTGGAGGAATGATGTGCGCCTTTTCATCTGTTCCGCTCGCGCGTACATTAGTCAATTGCTTGGCTTTCGTCACGTTGATCACCAGGTCTATTTCATGCACATGTTCTCCCACCACTTGTCCTGCATACACAGTATCTTGTGGGAAAATGAAGAACTTGCCTCTGTCCTGCAAGTGGTCGATGGCGTATGCGAAAGCTGTGCCTGAATCCATCGCGATGAGCGAACCATTCGTGCGGCGAGTCAGTTCGCCTTTGAAAGGCTGATAGTTTTTGAAGCGGTGTGCCATGATGGCCTCACCTTGGCTGGCTGTGAGGACATTGGTGCGCAAACCGATGATACCTCTTGAAGGAATCTCAAACTCGATGTTCACGCGTTCGCCCTGAGCCTCCATGCTCACCATCTCACCCTTGCGGCGAGTCACCATATCAATCATCTTGCTGGCAAACTCCTCTGGCACGTTGATGGTCAGTTCCTCCACCGGTTCGCACTTCTCGCCGTTGATTTCCTTGAAGATCACCTGAGGCTGACCCACTTGCAGTTCATAGCCTTCACGACGCATGGTCTCGATGAGCACAGAAAGGTGCAGCACACCACGTCCGCTCACAATCCATTGGTCGGTAGTACCTTCCTTCACCTCCACTCTCAGAGCGAGGTTCTTCTCCAGCTCTTTATAGAGTCGGTCGCCAATATGACGGCTGGTGCAGAACTTGCCTTCTTTGCCAAAGAATGGAGAGTTGTTGATGGTGAAGAGCATCGACATTGTAGGTTCATCAATCGAAATTGTTGGCAATGCTTCTGGTTCCTCAAAGTCGCAAATCGTGTCACCAATTTCAAAGTTCGACAAACCAATCACAGCGCAAATGTCACCAGAACTGACAGCGTCTGTCGCACGATGTCCCATCCCTTCAAACGTATGCAGTTCCTTGATTTTCGTCTTCTCCGTGCTGCCGTTGCGATGAGCGATCGTGATGTTCTGACCAGCTTTCAGTGTACCTCGATGCACACGTCCTACGGCAATACGACCCGTGTAAGTCGAATAATCCAAAGATGTGATAAGCATCTGGGCTGTTCCCTCCAACTGTTCAGGGGCAGGAATCGTGTCGAGAATCACATCCAGCAAATAGGTGATGTCGTTGGTGGGTGTCTTGTAGTCAGGTCCCATCCAGCCCTGCTTGGCTGAGCCATACACCACAGGGAAGTCCAACTGGTCTTCTGTGGCATTGAGCGAGAACATCAGGTCGAACACCATCTCATACACCTCCTCTGGACGGCAGTTAGGCTTATCCACCTTGTTCACCACCACCACAGGCTTCAGGCCAATCTCCAAAGCCTTCTGCAACACGAAACGCGTTTGAGGCATAGGGCCTTCAAAGGCATCCACCAACAGGATGCAACCATCAGCCATGTTCAACACACGCTCCACCTCTCCACCAAAGTCAGAGTGTCCAGGGGTGTCAATCACATTAATCTTTGTACCTTTATAATTAATTGAGACGTTCTTCGACAGAATCGTGATACCACGTTCACGTTCCAGTTCGTTGTTGTCCAAAATCAAGTCGCCAGTCTGCTGATTCTCACGAAACAGATTTCCAGCCAACAGCATCTTATCGACCAACGTCGTTTTTCCGTGATCGACATGCGCGATAATCGCAATGTTTCTAATGTCCTGCATACTTATTGATTCAAATCGGGTGCAAAGGTACGAATAAGTGAGAGAAGAACCAAATATATTTGAGTTTTTCCGATTAGAACAACGCTCAACGTCATCCACGCTTGCTATTTCACATAGAAGATGGGAGCGTCTGTTCCTGGGTCTTCAGGATAGAAGTGGATGGCAGAATCATTGAGACGGATGTGGTGTGTTTTCACCAATTGATAGATTTCAGCACCTGCCCATAGAAGGGGACCATAACCGTGAGCGGCAAAGTTGTTGACAGGCCGATAGGCATAGAAGGCAGGGTCGAAAGCGAGTCCTGTACCCACACAAGTGCCTTCCACTTGTCCTTGGGCGTTCACGTGGGCATTGATATAATTCCAAGCGAGGATAGCCTGTGCACCATAATTCTCAGCATCGAGCCACCCTTTGTTGATGGCATGGGCAAGGCAATAGCAATAGATGGCGGTGCAAGAGGTTTCGAGGTAGGTGTCAGGATGGTCAAGCAACTGGTGCCAAGCCCCATCATGATGCTGAAGCGGCAGCAAGCCTGCCAAATGTTCCTTGAAGTAGTTCATGATGAGGGCTGATTCCTTCACATCCAAGAGTTCGCAAGCCGTGAGCAGTGCCCAACCATTGGCTCGTCCCCAGAAGAACGAGGGGCGGTAAGCACCTTCCGTTTTGCCTATAGAGGGGCTTTCCACCCATCCGTGCCGATACAATTTCTTTTCTGCCACCCACATCTTGTCGTGGAAGAGTTTGAATTGACGGGTGGCCTTGTCGAAGTTTCCGTGTAGCGCCAAGGCTGGAATGCCCATGAACATGTCATCGAGCCAGATGGTGTTCTTCACAGGACGCAGACGGGCGAAAGTGCCGTCTTTGTAACGGTATTGCTTGTTGGCGATGAAGTCATAGTAAGTTTCGATTTGTGCGCTCAGTTGAGGGTCGTTCGCTTTCAGCATGGCTGAACAAATGGCGCCAGCATCATCGAGTGCTTCTGGCTTCACCACCTGATGCATGAGCGGGTCAATCTCTTCGCCTTTGTCGAGCCGAGCCTTGAACGCTGGAGCCTGTTGGGCAAGAAAAGTCATGCGGTCAATGGCATACTTCGTGTAAGAAGCATCCCCCGTCAATTCTCCTGCTCGAAGCATGGCTGAATACGTGACGCCCCATTCGTACGAAGTCAGTCGGAACGTGCCTCGTTTGAGCATTTTGCCCGTCTCGTCCAGTTCTGTGAACGTGGTGGCTTCGAGGTAGTTCTTCACCCTGTCCATAGTGGCTTTCACCTCTTCTGCTTTCGGCACGCCGTAAGGAATCTTGTAGTTGGGCTTCATGAGATGGAGAGGCGCAGTAGCGTCGTTCTGCTGTTCTTGGGCAACAGCGAGGAAGGGCATGAGGATGAGGAGAGTTAATAACTTTTTCATATTGTTTGCTTATAAAATCGCTCAGCGCGTGGGCTGGCTATTTGTTGATGGTTTCTTTCAGGAAGATGGCATCGAGCGTCCAAGTGGCGCAGTCGTTTGTCCAGATCATTTGTTTGTTCGTGAGTGGCAGGTGTTGCAAGAGGTCGTTCCATGCCGTTTGTTTCAAGGTTTCGTCACCCAATCGCCAACCTGCATAGGCCGTCAGACGGGGAATGAGGAATCTGCTCTTGCTGATTTCCCATGCCTTCTGTTTGTAGTTCTTGTTGTGGTCGAGCCAGGCTTGGTAGAATGTGGGATGGTCAATCATCGGCTCCATCTCGTTCAGCAGTTCGAAGCCTCCCATGATGGTCATGAGGTGGTTGGTGCGTTGCAAAGATGGGTCTGCTTCTGTGCTGATGATGCCTGTGGCAGGGTCATATCCCAATGCAAGGGGGCCTTGGAAGAAACCCTGAGGCAGAGAGGCGATGGAGGTCATGCCTGTCCATAATAGTTCCTTAACCCTTGAAGAGGGGAATCTTTCCCACTCCGTCAACCAGTTGCTGGCGTATGCCATCCAATCAGGACCTATGCGTAGC
>JBGUMY010000002.1:0-4367 GCA_045117095.1 Bacteroidaceae bacterium
ATCCTTGCTGGCATCCTGATGTATCTGACAAAGAATGTCATCCACTCGCAGTACATCTCTGCGACCCCAGAAGGAAAAGCGTCAGGAGCTGTCGATGCCATCATGCACGAATTGCTCAAAAGCGACCAAAAATACTTCGACTTCGGCATCTCGACCGAACGAGGAGGCCATTACCTGAATGATAAACTCATCTTCCAGAAAGAGGGTTTTGGTGGCAGAGGCATCTGCTATGATATCTATGAATATTCCCTAACCGAACTTGACAACAGTGAACATACCTTATCTTGACGTGAAAGCAGTGACGGCTCTGCATGGCGAGGAGATCCAGACGGCTGTGGCAGAGGTAGTAGGTAGCGGATGGTACCTGCAAGGACGGGCTTTGCAGCAATTCGAGCAACACTATGCGGAGTATATCGGAACGAAGCACTGTGTAGGCGTGGCCAATGGACTCGATGCGCTGACCCTGACGCTGAGAGCTTACAAGGAGATGGGGAAACTTCAGGAGGGGGACGAGGTTTTGGTACCAGCCAATACCTTTATCGCAACGGTCTTATCGATTACGGAGAATCAGTTGAAGCCTGTGTTTGTGGATGTGGAGGAAGATACTTTAGACCTCAACCTTGCAGCTCTCGAACGTGCCATCACAGAGAAGACAAAGGTGCTCATGCTGGTTCACCTTTATGGAAGATGTACCTACAACGAACAAATCCAGAGGCTGTGTAAGGAAAACGGGCTGTTGCTGATCGAAGACAATGCCCAAGCCCATGGATGCAGATATGAAGGAAGAAAGACTGGCTCATTAGGACATGCTGCCTGCCACAGTTTCTATCCAGGCAAGAACCTTGGCGCATTGGGCGATGGCGGCGCTGTGACAACGGACAATGAGGAGGTGGCAAAGATGATTCGCTCCATCGCCAATTATGGCTTTGCAGAGAAATACGTGGCAATCCATCAGGGGCGCAACAGCCGATTGGATGAGGTGCAGGCCGCTGTGTTGGATGTAAAACTCCGACATCTGGATGAAGAAAACCAACGACGCATCGAGTTGGCTCGTCTTTATTATAAACATCTGAAAAATGAAGCAATACGGTTGCCCAAGATGATGGACGAGGGGAACAATGTCTATCACATTTTCCCTGTTTTCACGAAGGAACGGGATGCATTGAAGCAATACTTGCAAAATAAAGGCATCGGTACCCTCATCCACTACCCTATTCCTCCCCATCAACAGGAATGCTACAAGGCATACAGCGGACTGGACTTGCCCATCACAGAGAAACTGGCTAAGGAAGAACTCAGCATACCCCTCAACCCAACGATGATAGAAGAAGAGGCGATGTGGGTGGTGAAGGCTTTGAACGATTGGAAGTAACAAATAAACATTATTATTATGGCAGAAATCAAATGTATCGGAATCATCACTTCGGGCAATGATGCCCCTGGTATGAACAGTGCTATCCGTGCCGTGACACGAGCAGCCATCTATAACGGACTGAAAGTGAAGGCCATTTATCATGGCTACAAAGGACTCATTGAAGGTGAAATCGTTGAGTTCAAGACCCAAAGTGTCAGCAACATCATCCAGTATGGCGGCACCATCCTCAAGTCTTCCCCCTCGAAAGAATTCAAGAACCCAGAGGGCCGCAAGTAGGCATACGAGAATCTGGTCAAGGAAGAGATTGACGCTCTCATTGTGATGGGTGGCGACGGCACCATCCAGGGAGCCCGCATCTTTGCTCAGGAGTATGACTTCCCCTGCATTGCCATCCCTGCCACCATCGACAACAACCTCTGCGGCACCGACACAACCATCGGCTACGACACGGCACTCAACACCATCATGCAGACGGTGGACAAGATTCGCGACACAGCCACCAGTCACTCCTGTCTCTTCTTCGTCGAGGTGATGGGTGACGGAGCAGGATTCCTGGCGCTCAATAGCAGTATCGCCGCTGGTGCTGAAGAGGCCATCGTGCCCACCATTGAGGTGGAAGATGAGCAACTCAAACACTTCATTCAGAAGGGATTTCGCAAAACCAAAGGTTCCGCCATCGTGTTGGTGGCTGCTAACGAACAGACAGGTGGCGCCATGCATTATGCCGAACTTGCGAAGAGTGAATATCCCGACCTTGAGGTACGTGTCTCCATCATCGGACATGCCATACGTGGTGGTCATCCAACAGCCCACGACCGCATCATCGCCAGCCGCATGGGTGCCGCTTCCATCCAAGCCATCCTAAAAGGATTGCGCAATGTGATGATTGGCATCGACAACGATGACATTGTCTATGTCCCCTTCTCGCGTGCCATCAAGGAAAATCGTGCCATCGACCGTAATCTGCTCGACATCTTACATAATATATCTATCTAAAACACCTTGTGGTGACCACAAACCCTTGCCAACGACGTCGGGAACACCTTGTGGTCACCACAAACCCTTGCCAACGACATCGGGACACCTTGTGGTCACCACAAACCCTTGCAGACGCGCTGGGAGCACCTTGTGGTCACCACAAACCCTTGGCAAATTAAATTCTTGCCACTTCTTTTACGTCTTGTATTTCAAGCAGGCTGGCTGTAATTTCATCCACATCCTTGGTGTCGTGGACGAAAATTTGGATGTTGCATTCGAAGATGCCATGATCGCACTCCACCTCCAGTTTGCGGATATTGATGCCATGCAACTGTGAAATGACCTGCGTCATCTTGTGCAGCAATCCCAATTTATCAAAGCCCTTCACATAGATGGAGACAGGGAAGAGGATGACTTTGCCCATTTGCCAGTCGGCTGCCAACACACGGTTTCCATGGTTGGCTTTCAATTTCTCGGCTCTGGGACATTGCAGTTTGTGAACAACAATGTGCTTGTCATCATCGATATAGCCCATCACCTTGTCGCCAGGAATCGGTTTGCAGCAGTCGCAGAGTGTATATTGGTTCTGGATGCTGTCCTCGGTCAACTTGATAGCCTTCTTCTTGTCGAAGTTGTCATCCACCGTCGCCTTCTTTTTCTCCTCCTTCACAGATTTCTTGCCAAACGAGAAGAGTTTCTTCCAACGCGCTTCCTCCTCTCGCTCCTTCAACGCATCAAGATCTGTCCGTCCAAGCACAATCTTGCCCCCAGCGATGGAAACATACAGGGTATCAGGCTTGATGGAACCATGCAGTTTGCAGAGTTTATCGATTACCGAGGTATCCTTCGGAATGTCGTTGTTTGCCAAGAACTCATCCATCATCAGTTCTCCTCGCTTGCACATGTCACGTTCTTCCTTACGCAGGATGGAAAGAATCTTGGTAGTCGCCTTGGCTGTCGTGGCGATATTCAGCCACTCACGGGTGGGATGGGCTGACTTGGAAGTCAGAATTTCCACCTGGTCACCACTCTGAAGCACATAGTTGATAGGCTCCAATTTATGATTTACCTTAGCACCGATGCAATGGCTGCCCACAAACGTGTGGATGCTGAAAGCAAAGTCGAGCGTGGTACTGCCAGCAGGCATCGTACGGATATCGCCCTTGGGTGTGAAGACAAAGATCTCGGAGGCAAAGAGGTTAAGCTTGATGGTATCAAGAAAATCCATTGCATCGGGTTGTGGGTCATCCAGAATCTCCTTGATGGTGGCCAGCCACTTGTCCAACTCTATTTCAGAAGCCGTCTCCGACTTCTCTCCATCCTTATACTTCCAATGAGCGGCAAATCCCTTCTCTGCGATGTCATCCATGCGACGAGAACGAATCTGAACTTCAATCCACTCACCCTTCTTTGACATGAGCGTGACATGCAACGCCTGATAGCCATTGGCCTTCGGATGGCTCACCCAATCACGGGTACGGTCAGGATGGGAGGTATAAATCTTGCACAACTTGACATATATGTCGAAGCAATCATTCAATTCCGTATCGACATCCTCCGGATCGAAGATGATGCGCACAGCCAGAATGTCGTAAATCTCCTCGAAAGGTATGTGCTTGGTCTGCATCTTATGCCAAATGGAATACGGCGACTTGACACGCTGCTTGATTTCGTAGTTCAGCCCCAACTTATCCAGTTCGGCACGGATGGGAGCAGCAAAACCTTCGAAGACCGTGTCACGTTCTTCCTTCGTGGCTTTCAACTTATTCTCAATCGTCTCATATTCATCTGGATGCTCAAACTTGAAACTCAAATCCTCCAGTTCTGTCTTGATAGAGTTCAGTCCTAAACGATTGGCAAGCGGTGCATAAATATAGAGCGTCTCGCCCGCAATCTTGTACTGCTTGTTGACAGCTTGACTGCCCAACGTACGCATATTGTGCAGACGGTCTGCTATCTTGACAAGGATGACGCGAATATCATCGCTCATCGTCAGCAACAACTTCTTAAAGTT
>JBGUMY010000003.1:0-5241 GCA_045117095.1 Bacteroidaceae bacterium
ATCTTTTCTTGTTCATCGCACAGTCTGTCGAACTCTGCCTTCATCTTTTGGTATTCGGGATCTGGAAAATTTGTGTCGCTCAATCCCTTATCCATCATGATGACATAACCATTATTTCCCATATGTTCTCTGCTGTTAAAAGTTGATTTCAAGTCACAAAGTTACACATTCTTTTTCAATTCTCGCTTCTTTTTGTGAGATTTGTTAGAAAATCGTTTTGTCTTTCCAAACATTCTTTGTACTTTTGTCCTCGCATTCAGCAAAGAGTGCAAGACATATTGCTCTATAGTCACACAGTCACCACCGTAGGAATATGAGCAAACAAGTATTATGGAGCCGTCCCAATTAGGGCGCAGGCTTCCTATACATACTTGTGGTTTGTGGTGAACCGTGTGACATATGGCGAATGGGCGCACCCAGATTTTTCCGTGGCAGGTCCACACAGACCTTGCATGACAGCATAAACAAAGGATTATAAGGGTTAGCCTCAAACATCTTCTCTATGTCACTTCTGTCAGCGACACTACGCTTATCATACGCAAGAAGGAGAAAGGAGAACAATATACCTTGAACAAATTGTACTGAACCAACAGAATCTTTCATGATACATGAGAAGAGGGTGTCACACCCTCTTTTTTCTGTTTGATAGTGGGTCTAAAACATGTGAGTTAACTCAAATCATCAATCAAGTTAACTCAAACGATTGATTGAGTTAACTCACGTGTTTTTGAGCGTTAATTTGATGGTAGTAAACAAGCGACCAGTTTGTCGTAAGGAAAGTACCCTTTTCTCGTAAACAAACTACCCTTTTCTTCGTAATGAATCTTTAGCTCCACTTGTTTGAAGTCAAAGAAGTTAAAGTCATCCGAAGGCTTGCAAAGCAAGAACTTAAAGGAGTTAAAGACGTATGTTTGGTACAACAGATGGTCAATCGATGGAGTAGCGAGAGCCACCAATCAACAAGAACCAGTGACATTCTGCGATACCACAGCCGTAGCATCGCCATTCCGTCTTAGTAAAAGATAGCAATTCCGTTAATCAATGCTATCTTTGTTTGCGTTGCGTATTTTCTCCAGTATCTGCGCCGCCCACGCTTCGGAACCAGACAGCTGATAGCGGCAGTTTCCCGAGGCCGAGGGGGTGAAGAGGGTCTCAGCCCGATCGGTGAGAGTCACAGTGCCGCGTGAGGAGAGTGAGAAGTAGGCGTCGCCCTCTACGGCATGGATGACAGGCATCACATCCCACATGCGCTGACCAGTGTTGCAATCGCACTGCATATAGACCTGCTTGATGGGATGTACGTCAGTCCACGAGACGTCAGCAATGACCTGCTCAGGCAAATATTCCACGTCCTGCCCTACCTCCATCGGCGAAAACACCATATCGACCTCCTGCGGCCAAAGACGGAAAAGGGTCTTGGCAAACGTGATGCCCTGGGCGAAATTAAAGTCGGGTTCCACTGCCTCGCCGAACACGCCACCCTGCAAGTAGATACATTTCACCTTGCGGCGCACCAACTCCACGCCAGAGAGCGGTGAATACTCGTCAGCTCCAGATGTCAGCAACTGGGCCAAACAGGTGACGAAACCCACGCTCACGATGCTCACTGAGTGGTCAGGCTGCGCGGCCAGCAGACGGCGGTAAAGTCGCCAACCATCAGGCAACTGCGCATAGTCGCCTACCGTGCGGCTGAACATCGGTCGCTCTTTGCCATTTTCCGTAGCAGCTACGTGCGCATAGTCAATCCACACCTTCGGTTCTTTGATTCCGTCGCGAACAAGGCCGACAGGCAGGTCACCATGTCCGAAGTACGTATTCATCACGTCGGCAAAGGCCGCATTCTGTTCACCTTCGCGGTCAACCACTACGCCGAGCAAGCGGCAACGCCCCTCTTTCTCATAGTGATAGAGCATCTCCAGAGCAAAAAGGTCATCAGCAGATGATGCGATGTCGGTGTCGAAGATGACAAGCGGGATGCCCGAATACTTCTCTGCCTCCATAGGGAAACCTCCTTCGCCAAAGCCAGGAAAGCCACCGCCACCAAAGCCAGGAAAGCCGTTGAATTGAGGCATCTTGATTTCCTTGAGTTCTTGGATACGAGGTTCCCAATCCTTGTCGAACCGTTCAATGTTGCGGTCGAGGAAGGCAAGGCGGTTGTGGAGCCAATCCCTCACAATCTTGATTTCCTCGTCGTAGGAACTGACACGATAAGCACCGAAGGGATTGAAGCCAAGACCTGGACCTCCTTCCCCAAAGCCAGGGAAGCCACCTTCGCCGAAGGGTGGAAAGCCACCACCACCAAAAGGAGATATGGAGTCAGGCATCGCAGGGAAGTCGCCGCCACCAAAGTTAGGGAAGCCACCAAATTGAGGCATGGAATCGGGCATCGCAGGAAAACCGCCACCACCAAAACCAGGAAAACCGCCACCAGGAAAGCCACCTTCACCGAAGGGTGGGAAGCCACCACCTCCAAACGGAGAGGTCACTTTTCCTTTCTCTTCCTCAGATACTAAAAGTTCGGGGAATGTCTCGAAATGGTGGGCGAGGCAGGGAGTAATGAGGCGAACGTGGCGGTCGATGTAAGCATCGATGGCCTTGTCGCTGAGCACGTTCTTACGGAGAGACTGATAACGGATCTTGACAGCCTTGCGGAAGGCAGGGTCTTGGAGCAGACGTTGCCACATCGCTGGCGTGGGATTGTTGCTGGCTCCCTCGAAATTCCATGCCTCAGGATTGTCGGCATTAGCAAATCCCGCATTGCCATAAGCGAGGTTGTAGTCCCAAACAGGACCTGCGAAGAGCTTGCCACCTGTGCCGTCGGGATGCTGACGCTCCTTGTAGAAGTAGGCACTACGCTTGTAACCATCAGCATTGAGGCTCAGTACGGTATGGATGAAGTAATCGACAAACGAAGGCACATCGATGTAGCGAGCATAGCCAGTCTTAGGGTCAGCGAAGTGGTCGGACTGGATGACCTGCTCGACGGTGTCAATGTAGCTCTGGATATAAGCAAGTTGCTCAGGCTGGAGGCTTTTCTTCTTCTTGGGATAGATACACGACCATGTGACCTGCGTCATGAAATTTCCCTCACCCACGCCTGGCACTTTCGATGGGAACGTGGCATCATCATCGTTGGCGGTATCGATACGCAGCAGGTAACCGCCCGTCAGTTCACGTCCACTAATGTCCTTCTTCCGCATTTTATCGACATCCACACGATCCTTGCCACGCTTGATGGCCTCACAAAGGATATAGATGCCTCGGCAATCACCATTCAGCGTCACCTCAACCATCCGTGTGCGAGGTCCCCAATGTCCCATGTCGCGCCAAAGTTGGAAGGCAAGTGGGTCGCGCACGGTCGAGACGTCGTAGTAGGGACCGAGCAACACCCAATCACTATGCGCAGGCATGCCCATCAACGACACATCCACCTCACGACCATTCTCGTCGCGAAGTTCGAAGGTGTATTTCTTCTGATTGTTGCCAAGTGAGCTGTTACCACGCAACTTGATGCCGATGGGACCATCGTAGTCGTCCATCGTCAGATGTGCCGCCACTTTCCGCTGGGCGTTCAAGGGTGTCTCCGCCGTGATGCTGATTTGTCCCACATCTTTCTGTGGCGTTTCCCTCTGTAGATTCGCTTTCTTCTGTCCCTGTCCAGCGACAGCGACCAGCGCCAGCAGGAATGTGATGATTGTTTTCTTGGGTGTGTCAAGCAACCTTGTCGATAACTTCTTCATGGGGTTAGGTTTTGATAATCAAACACAAAGGTAAAAAAGAAGGCCAGCAAATGCCGACCTCCTCTTGTTGTAGAATATGTATTGAATGATTAGAAGCTTACGTAAGCACCGAAAGAGATGTTGTTGCTGATACCCATATCGAATGCATTGCTCTTCACGTCACCCTTCTTGTAGAAAGCGTAACCGAGGTCACCAACGTGTGCTACGAGGCTCACCTTGTCAGTGAGGTTGTAAGCGATACCAGGCTTGAAGCCGAGAGCCCACTGATTGCCGTTATCGTCATCACCGCTCACGTGAATCATTGTGTAAGAGAAACCACCGTCAACGAAGAAAGTGAAGTCACCAGTCTTAGCGAACTTGTAACGAACGTAAGGATTCAAAATGAAAGCGTTGCGGTTGATATCCTGGAGGTTACCAGCCATATTGTCGAAATTAGCGCTTCCTGCATAATAGTCGCCGTTGCCATTTTTGTGAGAAATACCGATAGTCACTGCAACATCAAATTTGTCGTTGATGCTGTAACCAATCTCAGGAAGGAGGTTGAAATAAGCGGCTGAACCGAGTTTGTCACCATCGAGAGAAGTCTTGGTTGCGTTGAAACCAACTTCACCACCGACCCAAACCTGTGCGTTTGCAGCGAGAGATGCCACTGCCACGAGAGCTGTAAGTAAAATCTTTTTCATAATCTTTCTAATTTTAATGATAAATTAGTTCGTCCTACTCTTTTTAATTTGATGATATTCCAGAGGTTTTCGGATTCCCCTCTTTTGGAAACCGCTGCAAAGGTACGACCTTTTTTACATAGGTTGTATGCTTTCAAGCATAAAAAAGAACCATTTGAAGAGTAATGGGTACATAATGAACAAAACACGGCTAAAAAAACAAAAAAAAGCGTTAAAAAAAAGAAAAGTAGAAGATTGATTTCTAAAATTACGTTTCGTAGCATGAAAGTAGGCAGCCAGCATCGCAACCATCAAATAAAAGTCATTTTATTTTGTACTTCGCTCGAATTACACTACCTTTGCACACTCTTAGCATCATTATATGGGAGATAACAACGAATATAGATACCTGACGAAGATTGATTACCCTGCTGATCTGCGCAAGTTGAAAGTGGAGGAATTGCCTGCTGTGTGTGATGAACTGAGACGCGACATCATTGAAGAGTTGGCGATGAATCCGGGGCATTTAGCTTCGAGTTTAGGTGTAGTGGAACTGACGGTGGCGTTACATTATGTCTTCAACACCCCTTACGACCGTATCGTGTGGGATGTGGGACATCAGGCCTACGGACATAAGATTCTGACGGGACGGCGTGATCAGTTCTGCACCAATCGCAAACTGAACGGTCTGAAGCCCTTCCCTCATCCTGACGAGAGCGAATACGACACTTTCTGCTGTGGACATGCGAGCAATTCCATCTCAGCAGCTTTAGGTATGGCTGTGGCAGCCAAACTGAAAGGTGAGGACAGAAAGGTGGTGGCTGTGATTGGTGACGGAG
>JBGUMY010000004.1:0-8037 GCA_045117095.1 Bacteroidaceae bacterium
TTCGACACCATCATTGCCAGGTCCCCAAATGTGCATCTTGCAATTGAAACCATTATAGTTGTTCACCACCTTGCCTGTTGTGGGGCATCCGTTATGCTTGATCCACACGTTCAGCGCAGGCTGCGCACCACTGAATCCACACACATCATCGCCTGTACCATGAATGTGAAGAATCGGGATGGGACGCGTTTTGGCATTGGCTGTAGCCCCACCCATCGGATAACCGCTGACAGGGCAGAAGGCAGCAATGAGATCAGGAATCTTGTTCATGGCATGGTAGGTGAGCATACCTCCCATGGAGAAACCGCCAAGATAGACACGATTGCGGTCTATCTTATATTGTGTTGCCATCTTATCGATGATGGCCTTGATGAAATTGATGTCGCGATCACCTGAAGTGTCCCACGCTTTGTCGATGCCATTGGGGAAGACAACAACAAACTTGGCTGTATCACAAACGGCTTCCATACTCACCTTATCATTCTTGAACTCACTATTCTGCATCCAGTTGGCATCCTGGTTGTAGCCATGACAAAAGATGAGCAGAGGTCGATTCTCTCCGAGATTCTTAGGTGCATAGACGTTGTACGAACGATTCGTGCCGTTCACGTTGATGTTGTCAGCCTCTGCCGACACGATTCCTGCCATCAGCAGGAGAAGCGTAAAAATCAGTTGTTTCATAAAAGACGTTATTTATTTTTGTTTGCAAATTGAATACATGAAAATCAGTATCTCAGAAACCTCCTAAAGCCGTGTAAAGATTGATGAGGGCTTGAATACCCTCGTTGCGATTCTCAACCTCTGCGAGTTGTGCTGTGAGCAAATCCTCCTGAGCCTTGAGCACCTCCACATAGGTGTTGGTTCCATTTTTCATGAGTTCAGAGGTGCCAAGGTAAGCTCCCTGCAGGGAATTGACAATGGAGGTGAGATAGGTTGCCTTTTGTTCTGTCTTATGACAGATGCGCAGTTGGCAATAAACCTCGTTGCCAGCGTTAAGCAGGGTCTGCACGAATTGCAAACGAGCCTTTTCCTGCTCGATGGTCGCATTCTTGTATCGTGCCCGCAACTTGCCTCGTGCGAAGATGGGCTGTGTCAGAGAGGCCACAGCATCGGCCAGGAACTTGCCTGGATTCACCAACCCTCCATTATTGCCCCACCCCACACTACCACTCAGCGTGACGTCAGGATAGAAAGCCTGGCGTGCTTGCTGGCGCTCGTAGAACGCTATCTCCATATTGCGCTCGGCCTGACGCACATCGGGACGTGCGGAGAGCAGACGCAGGGGCAGACCGATATGGATTTGAGCAGGCATGACGAATGTCCCATAGGGTGAACGGTCAATCGAATGCGGTGACTCGGAGAGCAAGAGGCACAAGGCGCTCTCTGTGGTGCGGATGGTCTCCTGTATTTCCACGATGCCTGACTGCACACTGGCCAATGAAGCCTCCATCTGATAGACGGCAGGACTCATATACAATCCAGCCTCAAAGAGAATGCGCATGGCCTCCAATGATTCCTCCCACACCACTTGGGTCTCCTGCAATATCTGCAACTGGCGGTCGAGCATCACCAACTGATAGTAGGTGCTGGCGACGTTGGCAGCCAACGTGACCTGCACAGCCCGTCGGTAGTCCTCTTGCTGCTGGCGCCTGGCCTGAGCGATCTGCTTCTTGGTCTTTGTCTGCCCCCAAATGCCAGCTTGCCAAGTGACAGTCAGAGGTACGTTGTACATGCGTGTAGTCACACCATCAATATGGTACAGCTCCCCTGATGGAGCAAAGGAGATGAGAGGCAACTCGCCCAGTCGAGCCGAAGCCAAGTCGTTCTGTGCCTGTTGGACGGCCAACTGAGCCTGTTGCAAGTCGGTATTGTTTTGCAGCGCCCTCTCTATGAGTTGCTGCAGCAAGGGGTCGGTGAACAATTGGCGCCATCCCAAGTCTCCCAGACTCATGGTGTCACCAGACTGAACAGCATCGCCCATCAAGTCTGCTGGCACTGTTTCATGTGCTTCGTAGTGCTGGTAGAGTGAGCAGCTGGAAAGCAGCATCACGCCAGCCATCAACCATATCTTCATTTTATTCATCATCTTTCTCTGGAGTTAATTTCTCGTGCAGTTTCTGGAACACCATATAGAACGCAGGAGTGACAAACAGCAAGGCGATAGTACCCACCGTCATGCCACCAATCACAGCAAGTGCCAGCGAGCGGTTACCCACGGCTCCAGCACCACTGCCGACCGCTAACGGCACCATACCCAGAATCATGGTGAACACCGTCATCAGGATAGGACGCAGACGGTCTTGACAGGCTCCTATGGCAGCATCGCGGATACGCATACCCTCACGCCGCTTCTGTACAGCAAACTCAGTAATGAGGATGGCTGTTTTGGCCACCAATCCAATCATCATGATGATACCCGTCTGCACATAGACATTGGCTCCCACACCCATCCACTCCATAGGAATGATGAAGAGGTAAGCACCCACCAATGCAAAAGGAATGGACAGCATGACTGCCAACGGTATGAACAGCGAGTCGTAGAGACAGGCCATAATGAGGTAGATGAGCAGCAGACAGATGCCGTAGATGAACAAGGTCTCATTAGATTCAGTACTCTCAGCCTCCTCACGTGCCATACCTGAATACTCATAGCCAAAAGTCTCAGGGAACACCTCATGCACGACCTCATCAACGGCTTTGCGCACATCATCGCTGGTGTAGCCAGATGCAGGATAGGTGCTGACAGGATAGGAAGGGAAGAGGTTGAAATGGAGATCCATCGCTGCACCTGTATCTAACGTCAACGACACGAATTGTGTCACAGGCACCATGTGACCCCCAACAGGCACGAAAATGCTATTAAGCGTCGTTTCAGACATTCTGTACTCCTTGCCCGCCTGTACCATCACACGATAGACATTGTTATACTGCACATACGAACCGATATAGTCTCCTGCCAAAAATGTGCCAATGGTCTGCAGCACCGTCTTGGGCGATATGCCCATGCGCTTACAGGCAATCTCATCGACATCGAGCCTGTACTTTGGGAAGTCGGTCGAATAAGTGGAGGAGGCAAACTCCACTTCTGGCCTTTCGCCCAACTTTGTCACAAACTGCTCTCCCATGGCTACAAAATCCTTCTTGTTGGCACTACGCGAAAGGTCTTGCAGACTAAAGCTGATGTCCGAACCATTACCATAACCAGGAATCTGTGGCATCTGGAAGGCTGTGACATCCGCCTGCGGCAGGTTGATCGTGGCCCAATCGGTAATGTTCTTCTGAATGTCGGCAATGCTGAAGAACGAGCGTTCGCTCCAGTTCTTCAGGCGCACCATCAACGTGGCGTAGTTGGTGCTGGTGACATCTTCCATCATGGAGTAACCTGTCAGCGCTCCCACCGTTTCCACTTCGTCCAACGACTTAATATAGTCCTCCAGTTCTACTGTCGTGGCTTCCGTTTCGTCCAAATAAGTGCCTGGAGCCAGCATCACATTGACAAGCAGGAAACCCTGATCCTCTTGGGGAACCAATTCGCTCTTTGAACGTATGATCAGCACAGCGGTCAGCAAACAAAAGACGCCCAACAGAATCCATGCAAAGACGGAGCGTCGCATGAAACGCTTGACCGTTTTCATGTATCTGCCCAACAGCGCATTGTAGGAGGCCGAATAAGCCACCCACATGTAGTGGCTAATGCCTTTCCTTCTTTCCGTACCCTTCTTGGGTCGCATCAGGAGCACACAAAGCGCAGGACAGAGTGTCAAGGCCAACACCGTCGATATGCCGACTGAAGAAGCCATCGTGATACCAAATTGCTTGAAGAACGTGCCTGACGTACCTGACATGAACGTCACAGGGATGAACACAGCCATAAAGACCAGCGTGGTGGAGATACAAGCTGCCGTCACTTCGCTCAGGGCATCGCTGACAGCACGACGCATGCTGGAGGCTCCCTGTTCCAGCTTTGTCATCACAGCCTCCACCACCACAATGGCGTTGTCCACCACCGTACCTATGGCCAGCACCAATGCGAAAAGCGTCAGCAGATTGAGCGAGAAGCCAGCCAACTTCACGATGGCGAAAGTGCCAATCAGCGATACGATGATGGTGATGGATGGGATGAGGGTAGCCCTGATGTCCTGCAGGAAGAAATAAACCACAAACACCACGAGGAGGATGGCGACGATGAGGGTCTCCACCACATTGTACATAGAAGCGTAAAGGAAGTCATCGCTGGTCTCCAACAACTTGAACTCCAAACCTGCTGGCAGGCGTTTCTCTATGTCGGCCAGCACTTTCTTGATTTCTGCATTCACCTGAGTGGCATTGGCTCCTGGCGCTTGCTTCACATAGAACATCACACCAGGCTTGCCACTGATGTTCGTGCGGAAGTCGTAGGCTCTGGCACCCAACTCCACATCTGCCAAATCGCGCAGCCAAAGCACCTCACCTTTCTCCGAAGCTCGTATGATGATGTTCTCAAACTGGCTCATGTCGTCCAACAGTCCGTTGAACTCAATATCTATCTTGTCCGTCGCACTCTCCAAGCGTCCAATGGGCACTACCAAATTTTGCTCGTTGATAGCCTCCACAATCTCGTCAGGCGTCACGCCGTACAGACCCATCATGTCGGGCTTCAGCCAAATGCGCACACCATACTGCTCACCCATCACCATCGTACGTCCCACACCCGCAATGCGACTAATGGCTGGCATCACATTGATGTCGAGATAGTTGGAAATGAATGACTGGTCAAATTTTCCATCCGTACTCTCCAAACTCATGATCATCAACGTGGCATTGACGTTCTTCTCCACAGTGACACCCGTTCGGATCACATCTTCAGGCAACACACCTGAAGCCTGGCTCACACGGTTCTGCACATTCACAGTGGCTTGGTCAGGATCCGTGCCTTGCTTGAAATAGATATCGATTTCACCCTCTCCGTTCGAAGTGGCTGTGGCATCCATGTACATCATGTTCTGCACACCATTCACCACCTCCTCAAGCGGCATCACCACCGACTCCATCACGGCATGGGCATCAGCACCACTATAGGTAGCCTGAATGGTCACCATCGGAGGCGCGATATCTGGATACTGCTCCACAGGCAACGACACGAGGCTCACCGCTCCAATCACGATCGTCAGAACAGCAATGGCGAAAGCCGCCACCCAATGCTTTACAAAAAAATGCGTCTTCTTCATCCTTCAATCAAAATGCGGTAGCACATTTTTCACTTTTAATGTTTCACTCATCACTTCACCTTCATGCCATTTGACAGGTTCTGGACACCGTTGATGACCACTTCGTCACCACTGCGCAAACCACTCTTCACATAATAGTTCATACCACTATTCGAAGGAATGGCCTCACAGATGACACCCTCGGCCGTGCCGTCCTTACGGACACGATAGAACATCAACTGGTTCTGCAAGTGTACAGCCGCTGTCTTAGGCACGCGGAATACGCCATCCATCTTCGTGGGGAAGACCAGCGTAGCCGACAATCCAGAGCGCAATTCATCATCAGGATTGGGGAAGGTTGCTTTGCAGATGACAGTTCCTGTCTTGCTGTCAACGATACCGCCAATTTCCGTCACCACCCCCCTGTGCTGATACTCCTGGCCATTCTTCAACTGCAGTTTCAGATGAGGCAACTTCGCACCAGCAGTCTTGCCATCGATGTCCTTCAGACCTTCAGACGATGGTTTCAGACCATAACGACTCAGCAAATCGAGCAACTGACTTTCCGTATAAGGGAACCAAGCCTGAATCTCACTATTGTCACTCAACGTACACAGCAAGTCGGTCAAGTCGGCCACCTCGCCAATCTTGAAGCCGTTCTCCTTAATGATGCCCGTGATGGGCGATGTCACTGTGCAATAGCTCAGATTCGTCTGGGCGATAGCCAACTGAGCCTGAGCTTGTTCCACTGCAGCCAACGCCACATGATAGGCGTTCTTGCTGGTCGACATCACATAGTCGCTCACGATTTTCTTCTCAGCCAACTTCTGGTTCGTCTCATACTGCAGCTTGGTCGTCTCCATCTGTGCCTTGGCAGCCGCCAGATTGGCCTGCGCATTCTGCACTTGCAGCTTGTGCTCCGTCTGATCGATGACAAAGAGCGTCTGCCCCTTCGTCACCTTGATGCCGTCCTTGAAATTCACCTCACGGATGATGCCTGACACACGAGGATAGACCTCCACCTCGCTCACACCATGCAGCGAAGCAGGAATATAGAGGTTATACACCCGTGACTCAGGCTTCATCACCTTCGTCTCATATTTCACCTGTTCCTTCTCGTCTTTCCGAGAATCGCCTCCGCAAGCTGTCAGGAAACCAGCCAACAACAGGAAAGCCCACCATCGCATATTTATTCCCATTTTATTCATCATATACATTATTTAATGTGCAAAGATACAATATAAATCTGAAAGTCTTTCCCTTTTTCTCCATTTTTTCATCCATGATGGCGAAAAACAAAGGATTTTCGATTCATTGCCCTAACCTTGCATCAACAATTTGGAAGTGAATTCAATATAGATATAGTTCAAAAGCCAACTCTTTTTTGGCCAAATCCACAAATTTTGGTCAAAAAAGATAAAAAACTTCTCGATTTGTTCGCCGAATCGACTTTTTGCCCTATCTTTGTCCTCTGATTACCAACCTATATAATGATTACTGACATGAAAAGATTATTGCATCTTGTCCTGACTATCGTGGTGGGTAGCCTATTCCCCACCTTCGTCATGGCCGACACGCTCCCTTTGGTGGGAAATGTGCTGGCACGTAAGACAACCTCGCTGAACGGCGACTGGAACTACATCGTGGATGTACAAGAAGAGGGGTATTATGACTACCGCATGAACCCAACACAATGGGGATTTTTCCGCAACGCCAAGCCTCAACGTCCAGAAGATCTGATTGAGTATGATTTCGACACATCGCCCTCGATGCGCATCCCTTCAGATTGGAACACGAAGGATGAACGCCTGTTCTTCTATGAAGGAACGGTGTGGTTCAAGAAGAGCTTTGATTTCCATCCGACTGAAGGCCGTCGCACATTGCTATACTTCGGAGCTGTGAACTACGACAGTCACGTCTATGTGAACGGCAAGAAGGTGGGACATCATATCGGTGGCTTCACGCCTTTCAATTATGATGTGACTGACCTGCTGAAGGATGGTGAGAACACCGTCATCGTGAAAGTGGATAATAAGCGCCATGCAGAAGATGTACCCACCCAGATTTTCGACTGGTGGAACTACGGAGGCATCACACGCGATGTGCTGCTGGTGAGTGTGGCTCCGCTCTACATCGAGAACTATTCTTTGCAACTCCAAAAGCCGCTCCAGATGAAGGGGAACACGCCTAATGCCCAACAGCAATTGCAGTTTGAGGTGAACCTGAACAAAGCCGAGGCAGGAAAGCAAGTGACGCTCAGCATCCCTGAGCTGAAAATCAACAAGACCCTCACCACGAATGCGGAGGGTAAGGCATCGCTCAGTTTCAGTGCCAAGCCTCTGTTGTGGTCGCCAGCGAATCCAAAACTCTATCGGGTGAACCTCACCCTGAATGGTGAAACCCTGACGGATGACATCGGTTTCCGCACCATCGAGACACGTGAAAAGCAGATTCTGCTGAACGGTCAGCCCATCTTCTTGAAGGGTATCTCCATCCATGAAGAGAAACCCAACGGAGGTGGACGTGCCAACTGCACGGAAGACGCCCACACGCTCCTTTCATGGGCCAAGGAATTAGGTTGTAACTTCGTGCGTCTGGCACACTATCCTCACAACGAATATGCCATTCGTGAGGCTGAACGCATGGGCATCCTCGTGTGGTCAGAGATTCCTGTCTATTGGACTATCGCATGGAAAAACACCCAGACCTACGACAATGCGCAAGCACAGTTGCACGACATGATTGCCCGTGACAAGAACCGTGCCAACATCATCATCTGGAGCATCGCTAATGAAACACCTCACTCGAACGAACGTGACTCGTTCCTCGGACGTCTGGCTCAGTATGCACG
>JBGUMY010000005.1:0-3820 GCA_045117095.1 Bacteroidaceae bacterium
TCTCTTTGCCATCAGCTTCATCAGTCCGTACTCCCCGAAGCGTCGGTTGAGGGCGAAGGTCTGCCACACAAGCAGCGAGGCAGACACCACACCCGTACCGATGCACACCCACTGGTTTACTCCAGCGAGGAAGAGGATGACGAACAGGACGAAGATGGCGAGCAGCCCACCTGCGAAGATAAACAGGTACTGCGCTTTGAGTCCCTTGAACTCAACCGACTGGCCTATACCCTTGTTGATGTTGTACTCTGCCATCTTCCTTTTCCTCCTATACCTTATTGTTATATGCGTATAGGGTTAGAGGAAGAAGGAGCGGAGGATGGTTGCAGCCACGATGAGGAAGATGCAGGCACCAAACCAGCTTGCAGCGGTCTTCGAGGTGTCGGGGTCACCACTGGAGAACTTACCGTACACCTTCACGCCGCCGATGAGTCCCACGACGGCACCGATGGCATACACCAGTTTCGTGGCGGGCTCAAAGTAGGAACTTACCATTGACGTGGCTTCGTTGATGCCTGCCAGTCCGTTGCCCTGGGCCATTGCGTTAACACTTGCAGCAACTACGAGTGCTGCGATCATTCCGATTCTCTTGTTGTTCTTTGTCATAAAATTGAATTTTGGTTTTTTATGCCCCGGACGTTACCGCCCGAGGCGGGTTAATGTTTAATGGTTGATGATTCTTTGGAATTAGTCTTCAAATACAGATAGGACTTTCTCCTGATGTTCTTTGAAAATGGTCGTAATGACTTCACTATATTCCGATAGATGGTCTTCAAGAACGGAAGACACGAAACTTCCTTTGGTAAGACCAGCATCTTCAGCAGTCCCGACTACAGCCTTCATCTTGTCGAAAAGGTTTTTGTCGATATAGACAGCGACCTTTCTCTGGGCTGGACGCTCCGTGAGGAACTGGTTCTTGTACTCTGTTGTTGCACTCTCCTGATTCTTAATCTGAATCTTGTTGTTCTTTGTCATAATGAATTTAATTTTTAATTGTTGTTTAATAATTGTTATACGAAGTCACGGATATTGAACTCCGTGGGATTCTCTGGTAACTTAAAGGGCTTTCTGCCGTTATCAGGAGTTTCTTCTCCACTTGCCGTATTGCCCCCGTCTTGGCTCTTGTACTTCTCTATGATGGAGCGTACCCGTTTTGAGAAATCTGCCTGATTCTTTTCAAGCATATTGAGAAGTTCCGTTCCATCAAGATAATCGAGCACCTTGCCAGCCTTGGCTTCCTCAGACTTTGTGGCTTCAGGTTTCTTCGCCACTTTCATTGCCTCAACCATGTCCTCGTAGGTATAGCCCTCTGCATAGTTTTCGGCTGGTGTCTCATCAGCATTTTCTTCCTTGGAATACCTAAAGCTCTTGAAAGCCTCTTCTTCTTCCTCTGGTGTCATCTGCCTGAGTCCGCTGTCATGCTTTGGCGGTGCAAAAGTAACGTCTTTCTCGTCCACCTCTTCACCTTCTTCCGAAATGGCGGCAACTGGCTGTGAATTGGCTGCAACTGGCTTAGTTGCGTTTGCCCTGACAAGGCTTTTGCCCATGAAATCACTCTCTTTTAACTGTGGTACGCTTTGCTTCTCCTGCATGGTCTTTTGGTGCTTTCTTCCAATGTTCCTTATCAAGTCCGAAGGCTTGATGTCGAACCATACAAGATGCAGGAAGACAATCATCCATACCAGCAGGATTATTAAAATTGTATTCATTTCCATATGTCTCTTTGGTTGTGATAAAAGTTCATATCAGTTCATCGGTGGTTTTCTTCGCACGGTAGAGGGCATTGATCCTGTCACGGTATTGTTCCAGATGTGCCGTCACAATCAGGTCAAGATAGCCACCGACGGAGAGCTGCCCGTTTCCAAGTTCCTTCACAATCCGGCTGATGGCATCATGATTGGCAACACTCAGATAGGCAGCCTTGCGAAATCTTATCTCATTACGCACGAGGAAGAACTGGTCATAGTCACAGCCGCTCGTCGAAGAACGTCTCGGTGACGGTTCTCTTTTATTGCGTGATGAAGTGGATGGTGTCTGTGTCTCTGACAGGGCATCTTGGTCTTGTGAGGCAAGAGCATTCCCTGCATCGGCAGGGGTTTCTTGCACACTCTGCTCCTTGTCTTCCTCAACTGGTGCCTGTCGCTGAAATGGCACACCTCCCTTGGTTCTCATGTGGACGCTGTTGATGAGAAATTCCTCGTCCACATTACTGGCAGTTCTCTTTCCCATTGTCTCTACTGGTTAATGGTTGCTAAGAACTCTTCCGCCAGTTCCTTGATATTGCTACCTTTCAGAAGGGCCACATCAGGAGGGAAGAGAGTGGAACGGAATACTGCCTTTTGGCTGTCCGTCAGTTCACGGCGGAAGCGTACGCTGTTTGGCAGTCGGGTGTTAAGGATGCGGAAGCCCATTTCTGGGATTACTTTGTCATACATGTCATAGATTTCTGTCCGCTCGCGCCTGTCGGTCATTGTCCAGAACAGGACAATATCCTTTGTCCTTGCCTTGCCTGTAGTCATCAGCTTGTCACGGAACAGTTCCACGAATTGCAGGGCACTGTCAATAACGAAGGGGTCTGCACTTATCGGCACGAAGATGTAATCCATCTGTGAGAGTGTCTTCAGCACTCCGTTGGAGTTGATGGTGCCGGGCAGGTCGAAGAAAACGATGTCCAAGTCCTCGTCCTCAGTCATGACCTCTGCCTGGTCGAGTGCATCAACGGGGTTGGTGTCTGTAATCACAAAGGCTTTCTTGCCTGTCTTGCGGAACACGTCACACGCCTGGGCTTTCAGTTCCTCGTCATGCTCTATCAGTTCCAACTCGCGTACTCGCTCCAAGTAGATGCTGTGCTGTGGATGGTCACAGTCAAGCACGCCCACGTTGTAGCCTGCTACATTGTGGAGGTAGTTCGACAGCAGGGTCGTGATGGTGGATTTCCCGATGCCTCCCTTCTGGGATGAGATGGCAACGAAAATTTCATTTCCTGGTTCTTTGCTTGTTTCTTTGTTCATTATCTTGATTCTTTTAATTGTTGATACTTCCAATATCTGGATATGGGTTTATCTGGTATGTCGATGTCCTGATGACCTGAGTTGTCGGTATTTCGGTTCTTCGAAGCAGTGAGTTGTTAATGTCTTACCGTTCTGACATCTCAGTACAACCAACATTCGACTGTTTCAATAATCCTGTCCTTAGTGTGTTGATGTGTTCATGAGTTAATGCATTCATGATTGCATGGGTTACTCAAAGCACCGACACACTGATGTTTCGGTGCATCGCGTATTCGGTTTGTTGATGTTTTGAATGTGTTCATACTCGCATTGTTAAAGTGTTAATGACTCGATTTGTCGATGCAAAGGAACATTGATTTTTCCATGATTCAATGGCTGTTGCCTCAGTTGGCTGTAAGTGGCGGTGAACTGGCTGCAAGTGGCGGTTCGTGCCTATTCCGCAACCCGTAAAATCACCGTAATTTTGCAGCCGGATTCAGACGTGATACGCAGGTGAGCGACACCTGACAAGTCCATCCCGCTTCCTGTCGGGAAGGTTCATACCTCTCACGCAAGGCGGAAACGGTCTTTTTCTTTTCACAGAACAGAGAGATGTCCAACCGCCAATGTCGGTAGAAGGAACTAATCCAACCGCATCATGCGGTATAGGGAGCAATCCATCTGACCTGTCTTTAAGACCTGTCAGAGCACGTCCGCTTTAACAAGCGGATTTTAATGTTCTCAAGAACATAGCAAGGTATGTTTTCTGCTGCATGAAACTCCGTTTGCAGCATAAAACCCCTTGCTCTGCCGAGGGCTGGGGCTGTCCT
>JBGUMY010000006.1:0-7030 GCA_045117095.1 Bacteroidaceae bacterium
AATCGTTTGATGTAAGTCACACCTGTTGCGCCATCCTTGTAGGTAGCGTTGTAAATGGTACGGGTGTCGTTCTTCTTGAACACCGCCACATGGATGACCTCCACCTTGCGCTTCTCTGCCTTGCTGCGTTCGGTTTCTCCAATGAACACCTTCTCAGCCACTTTGATGACCTTGTAGGTACCATCTTTATAAAAGATGATGATGTCATCGATGTCAGAGCAGTTGGTCAAGAACTCGTCTTTCTTCAGTCCTGTACCGATGAAGCCCTCTGCACGATTGATGTAGAGTTTCTGATTGGCTTCTGCCACCGTAGCGGCTTGGATGGTGTCGAAGTTGCGAATCTCCGTCAGACGAGGATGTTCAGCACCATATTTCTTCTGGAGGAAACGGAACCACTCAGCAGTCACCTCCACGAGGTTGGCAAGGTCGCGTTCAATCTGCTCCAATTCATCTTTCAATCGGGCAATGAGTTCATCGGCTTTATCCTTGTTGAACTTCAAGATGCGGGCCATCTTGATTTCCATCAGTTTCAAGATGTCATCCCTCGTCACCTCACGTACAAACATCTCATAGAAGGGCTTCAAACGTGAATCCACATAGTCGATGGCAACGACCATATTCTTGGCATTCTCAAATTCCTTGGCCTTGTAGATGCGCTCCTCGATGAAGATCTTCTCCAGAGAGCAGAAGTGCAGTTGTTCGAGCAGTTCACCTCGACGGATTTCCAGTTCTCGCTTGATAAGGTACTTGGTGTAGTCCACACTCTTGCGCAACACGTCACTCACCGTTAGGAACTTGGGCATGCGGTCATCGATGACACAGCAGTTGGGCGAGATGCTGATTTCGCAATCAGTGAAGGCATAAAGAGCATCGATGGTTTTGTCGCTGGAAGCACCAGGCATCAGATGGATGACTATCTCCACACCAGCCGCTGTCAGGTCTTCCACCTTACGAGCCTTGATTTTTCCCTTCTCGATGGCTTTGAGGATAGAGTCGATGAACTGGCTCGGTTTGGAAGGAGAACCGGTCGTCTTACCAAAAGGAATCTCTGTGATAGCAAGGGTCTTATTGTCACGCTTCTCTATCTTTGCACGTACTCGCACCGAGCCACCACGTTGTCCATCATTGTACTTCGACACATCGATAGAACCACCCGTCTGGAAGTCAGGATAGAGTTGGAAAGGTTCGTCGTGCAGATAGTGAACAGCGGCATCACAAAGTTCGTTGAAATTGTGAGGCAGTATCTTGGAACTCAATCCCACAGCGATGCCTTCCACTCCCTGAGCGAGGAGGAGTGGGAACTTGACAGGCAATGAGATGGGTTCCTTGTTACGTCCATCGTAAGAGAGTTTCCACTCTGTGGTCTTGGGGTTGAACAAGACATCGAGCGCAAACTTCGAGAGTCGAGCTTCGATATAACGACCTGCAGCAGCATCGTCACCTGTGAGAATATTGCCCCAGTTTCCTTGGCAGTCGATAAGCAGGTTTTTCTGTCCCATCTGCACCAAAGCATCCTTGATGGAGGCATCGCCATGAGGATGAAATTGCATGGTATGCCCCACGATGTTTGCCACCTTGTTGTAACGTCCGTCATCCATCCGCTTCATCGAGTGGAGGATGCGACGCTGCACAGGTTTGAGGCCATCCATGATATGTGGCACAGCACGTTCAAGGATGACGTAGGAAGCGTAATCCAAGAACCAGTTCTGATACATGCCACTCAGATGGTGGGTGATGCTGTCTTTCATCATGGTGGGGTCGTAGTCGTTTTTAGGCGGCTGACCCGAAGCAGGAGGTGAAGCATCCAAAGCCTCTTCCTCCAAGGGTTCCTCCATGATTTCTTCGTTGTCGTTATATTCTTCGCTCATTTGATATTATTTAAGTTGCGGCAAGCCGCCGAAGAAAAAATAAGTAAAAATAGATAAAGATATAAAAAAACTTTTTCTTTATTTTTCCTTATTTTTTTATATTTTTCTTTTGGCGGCTTGTCGCAATAATCATACTATTTTACTTAGTCAACTCAAGAGTGTCGAGGGCAATCATCAGCTCTTCATCCGTTGGGATACAGCAGATGATAACTTTCGAGTCATCAGTAGAGAGGATGGCCTCTTTGGCACGACAAGCCTTGTTCTTGGCATCGTCAAGTTTGATGCCCATATACTCCAACCCTTGTGTAGCACCCTCACGCACTTCGTACTGGTTCTCGCCAGCACCACCTGTGAAGAGGATGATGTCCACACCTCCCATCGCAGCAGCATATTCACCAATGTACTTCTTGATACGATAGCAGTACATATCCTTTGCCAAACGAGCCTTATCGTTGCCAGCAGCAATGCCTGCGAGGATGTCACGGAAGTCAGAAAAACCTTCGCTAACACCTAAGAGACCTGATTGCTTATTGAGGAGGTTGCTAATGCCCTTCGTATCGAGTCCTAATTTATCCATCAGGAAAGTCACAGCACCTGCATCGATATCACCAGAACGAGTACCCATGATGAGACCCTCCAGTGGTGTCAAGCCCATCGAAGTGTCCACACACTTGCCATCCTTCACGGCTGCGATGGAAGCACCGTTGCCGATGTGGCAGGTGATAATCTTCTTGCCTTCAGGCTTCACACCCAAGAACTCACACACACGCTGACTCACATAACGATGGCTTGTCCCATGGAAACCATAACGGCGCACACCATATTTCGTGTACAACTCGTATGGGAGAGCATACATGTAGGCATAATCAGGCATGGTCTGATGGAATGCCGTATCAAACACACCCACCTGTGGAATGTTAGGCAGCAATGCCGTTACAGCATTCACGCCTTTGATGTTGGCAGGATTGTGGAGAGGAGCCAAATCGTTGCAAGCAGCGAAGGCTTCCATCACCTCAGGAGTGAGCAACACAGACTTATTGAACTTCTCACCACCATGCACCATGCGATGCCCCACAGCGTCCAGTTCATCGAGGCTCTTTAATACGGCATATTCGCCCTGTGTCAAGACCTCAAAAATCCACTGCACACCTGCTGTGTGTTCCTTCACAGGCTTCTCCATCTTGTGCTTCTCACCATTCAGCTTCACGGTGATGAACGAATCAGGCAAACCAATCTTCTCAATACCACCACTGGTAATCACACTCTTATCATCCATATTGTAGAGTGCGTATTTTATGGAACTACTTCCACAATTCAAAACTAATATTTTCTTCATCTTTTATTTTTAAAAATCAATGTGAATAATGTGCATAATTTCATTCACTAATCTTAATAATAAATTCAATCAGTGATAAAGGATTTATAGTTCTCTTGATTCAGAAGGACGAAATCATCTTCTTCTGGCAGATATAAATACCTTTCTGTATGAAGTCCCCGTTCCCCAAAGTTAAACAGAATACCTCTGTTCTTCCCTGTAATACGCATGTAATTGAGCAACTGAGCACGATGGTCTGAACAGATATCGTCAACAGACTTCAGTTCTATCAGAATACCCTTGTAATAAAAATCCACAAAATAGGTTTTCTTCATTTGTACTCCTTTATAGAAAAGAGTCAGCATCTTCTCACGTTCCACATCCATGCCCCGAGTCTCAAACTCCATTGCAAGAGCTTCTTGGTATATCGGCTCAGCCATGCCTCTGCCTAATGTGTTGTACACCTCCATTGCGGCTCCAACAACATCATACATATCCATATACTCTTGCTTCGTCATCACCTGTTTATTATTTTGATTAGTGGCTTAATTATTCACATTATTCAAATTTGTTTCTTTATATTTACTTTGCGTCTTGAGCTTGGCAAGCCGTAATTGCCACCATCTTATAAATGTCATCTACTGAACAGCCACGACTGAGGTCGTTCACTGGCCGTGCGATACCCTGAAGAATTGGGCCAATGGCGTCGGCATTGCCGAGACGTTGGACGAGTTTGTAGGCGATATTGCCCACTTCAAGACATGGAGCCACAAGCACGTTGGCCTTACCAGCGATGTCACTGCCTGGCGCCTTCTTCTGACCTACCGATGGAACCAACGCGGCATCAGCCTGCAGTTCACCATCAATCTTCAGAGTGGGGTCGATTTCTTTGGCCAGACGCGTGGCTTCCACCACCTTGTCCACCACCTCATGCTTGGCACTGCCCTTCGTCGAGAATGACAACATGGCCACACGTGGGTCGGCAAAACCAGCTACACTCTTAGCCGTCTGAGCCGTGCAGACAGCAATCTGAGCCAACTGACTAGCATCAGGCATAGGAGTCACTGCCACATCACCCATCACGAGCACTCCCTCCTCACCATACTGAGGTGTCTGGGTAATCAGCAACATCGCACCACTCACGCAAGTGATGCCAGGAGCACACTTGATAATTTGGAGGGCTGGACGAAGAGTGTCACCTGTGGTGGAGAGAGCACCACTAATTTGTCCATCAGCATCGCCGCTCTTGATGATGAGGCAGCCGAAATACAGTGGGTCAAGAACCTGCTCTCTTGCCTTCTCGATAGTCATGCCCTTTTTCTGACGAAGTTGGAAGAGCAGCTGTGCATACTCCTCTGTCTTCTCAGAGGTGGCAGGATCGATAATGGTTGCCTTGCCAATGTTTTTGAGACCCAGTTTGTCACCCAAAGCAAAGATTTCCTCTTTGTTGCCAATCAGGATGATGTCAGCGATGTCGTCAGCAAGACTCTTGTCGGCGGCAATCAGAGTGCGCTCCTCCAGAGACTCTGGGAGCACGATGCGCTGCTTGTTAGCTTTTGCATGCGCAATGATACTTTCAATTAAAGCCATAGGTATAATTTGTGATTTGACGATTTACTATTTAGTAATTGATTGACAATTTGACGAATCGTGATGCAAAGGTAACACAATAATTATTACTTTCCAAATTTGTGGGTAGAAAAAGGTACAATGTTTAGTTGAATTGTCGAAAAAGCTGATGGCATTGTGACTGAAATCAAAAATATTTGAAAGAAGCACCGACTTCATTCTTATGGTTCGGAGGTACTTTTTGGTGCCTCAAAAAAGACTGACTCATCGTCAAGAAGAGGCTGGCTCATCGTCAAGAAGAGGGCGACCCATCGTCAAGAAGAGGCTGACCCGTCGTCAAGAAGAGGACGAATCAAGGAGGGGTTCATCAATATGTAACCTATCCACAAATAGAAGAAACACACTGGGCACCTGTAAATGAAAAAATAGTGATACCTTTGCAGCAGAAAACCAAAACGTAGTTTAACATGAAGCAATTCTTTACTAAATTGATGTTGACGATGGCATGTTTGATGGCATCGTTCTTCGCATCGGCACAGGAACGCCGACCCATCGATTCCCAACACCCTTTGTGGATGATTCACATTGATGTGTGGAATAGTGCAGACCCTCAGAAGATCATCGACTTGGTGCCTGATGACATCAAGCCGTATGTGTGTATGAACCTGTCACTCTCTTGTCAGTACGACAAGGCCACGAAGATGTACCGAATGCCCCGTTGTGCCGTTCGCACCTACAAGTCATGGGCTTCTGTGTGTCAGGCAAATGGCTTGTGGTTCACTTGTCAACCAGCCAGTGGTGGTCACACCCACATCCAAGACAATGACCTCGAGACCTTCGAATACTTCTTCAAGGCTTATCCCAACTTCTTGGGTTGGAACTATGCTGAGCAGTTCTGGGGATTTGACGAGGCAGGCGATGAGAGTTCGAGTACTCAGAGCACCCGTTTGGCATTGTTTGCCAAGTTAGTGGAGATGTCGCATCAGTATGGTGGTTTCCTGACGGTGTCCTTCTGCGGAAGTGTTTATTCACACCCCTTGAATCCCATCGGCATGATGAAGCGCAACAACGACCTAATGGAGGCTTGCAAAAAATATCCTGAAGCGATATTGTGGTTGTACAAATACACGCATCCCGTTTGCTTCTACAACAACGAAAGTGTCACTTTCGGTCCTTTCATCTCTGGCTTGGCCAAGAATTATGGTGTACGTTATGACAATTGCGGATGGAACGATGCCCTCAACTCTGTGTTGGGCGAGAATCACGGCAAGAAGTACCCAGGTGCTGCAGGTATCGGCACCGTGATGGAGCAGACCTGTGTGAATGGTGGTTCTGTATGGGATGGTCCAGAGTTGATTTGGAGTGGAGAATGTTTCAGGGGATTGAACAACTCGACGGTGGATGGCTACACGCGTCGCAACTGGGGTGTGTTCCCTAACTTCCAAGGAATTTGGACAGACATGTTCCGCAAGATTATCGATGGCACCATGTATATTCCTACCCGTGAAGAGGTTGTCAATAAGACGAAAATTGTGGTCATCAACAATGTGACCAGCGGTAGTGACGAAGACAAGTATGCCACATGGGGAGATTTGTATGATGGACTTTATAAGCAAACAGACCCCTTCAACTACAGCAAGGACGGCAGATATGGCACTGGTCAGTGGCAGAACAACTTGTGCTACTTCAAGAAGACGGGTCGCTATGGAGCCATTCCGATGGTGACAGGATTGTATGATGAATTGGCGAAGAGCATCCCTGTGCAGGTAAAGAAGTCTGCTCGTTGGAGCAACCAAAGCAAGAAATTGGCTGACTTCAATGCCCAATATCCAGAAGTGAGCACAGGCGACCTCTATGTGAACCGCTACAAGAATCAGTTGGTCACTTACACGCCTTACACCTACCTGAACAGCAAGACTTCGGCTTCTGCCAAGATTCCTTTGCAGTACAACACCTGCGAAAGCCTCGAACTGACTTGGGATCAGTTGAGTGGTGGTGTCATTCGTGAGTTCGCCGACCATATTGACTTCTATCTGAACAACTTCCGCGATGACATCAGCACACAGCAGACAGACAAGATTGTGGTGACAGGTGTCGCTTCAGAACCCACTTACACACTCACCAAGCACAAGTCAAGTGAAACGGGTACAGCCACTTACGCTGCAACGGCCACAGCCTCCTACGATGCTGAAAACAAGACCTATACGCTCAGCGTGAAGCATCGTGCTCCTGTGGATATCAGCATCAAGTGCTCAGGCACAGCCACAGAACGTAGCAC
>JBGUMY010000007.1:0-11765 GCA_045117095.1 Bacteroidaceae bacterium
TTTTGTCTGTGAAAGAGTGAGCGATGTTACTGGATCAGTTGGTTCCTGTGGCTTTAGACCGCCACCGCTGCTCCCTCCCCATTCTGATGACGTGCTGTCGGTCAGTTGGATGTCATCGTTTTGCGCTACACAGAGCGTAATATTCAAAATGAGAAACAATAAAGTTGTCAACCGTTGTCTCATACTGTTCAGATTATGATTGTTTGCTATCTGTTATCCCCCGATGGTTCCTCCAAAATCTTCGGGTATGATGTCCCACCCGTCGATGCCAATATCGAAGCCACTTTGAGTCTTCTTCAGTTTCACGGTGAGCGTGTACTGTCGTTGCGCTTCCAAACGAAATGCATTTTGGAGTGTGTAACGGTTTCCTTGCCAGTCTACTTGAATCAAGTTACTGAAAGGCACCTGTTGTGGAATCAAAATGGCAGTATAGGAGAGGTCATCATTGCTGTGGCATTTTACATCCTCAGCGCTACCGTTGAGTACGTTGACAACACCTGTTTGTAGGTCAATGGTAGCTGATGTGCGTGTGCCGCCAATGGTAACGCTGACATCACTGGCCTTTAGTTCGTTTTCGGAAAAACCAACATCAGCAATTACGTTGACGGTAAGCTGGGACAGCATGTGGGTCAGTGTCAGATTGAATCCGTTGGACGTAGGTGACTGCCCTTGCACGGTGCCCCAAAGCAGATCGCTGAGTGCAAAGTTCCCATCATCGCGCTGGTCAGTCTTCACGCTGAAGGTCATTTGGCGTGCATTATCTACCGTAGTTTGGTAGGGAGCATAAGCATAGAAGTCGGCACGGGTTTCCATATCGTTCCAGTAGATTGGTGTATCGGTTGTCCACATGTCGTTCTCCCATATCAGCAACTGGTTATTTACATAGTTGTTGGTGCCCAACAGTTCATCGGGTTGTCCATCAACATAGTTCACCATATAAAGCCCTGCTTGTAGCATTTGACCGTTGGTGACATTCTCCGCCCTCGTCGTAAGGTTCACTTTTGTGCGCCCATCATCAGGAACATTGGGCATTTCAGGGTCATCGCTGCTACAGCTCGCACCTATCAATAGCGATGTATAAATAAAAAATCTAATACACTTCATCTTCAGAATGTGTTAGTATGTATTCCACTATTTACCAGCCTGCAATTTCACCACCCACTTCAATTTTAATCTTTTCAGGGTTCTTGTCGAGGGATACTATGATGGTATGTCTGTAGCCAGGCTTATAGCTGATTTTTCCTTCCATCAGATAAGACACGTTATCAACCACCACTTCCACCAATGGGCGGCGTGACGTGATACTCTGCGGCACCACGATGGCTTGATATTCGTCATTGGCACGTTTCAAGCAGTGTATGGTTCCTGTGCCAGCATAGCTGTCCTTAGCCACATCACCTGTGCTGAGGTCGATGATACCTTTGGTGACGGTGCTATAAATGTACACCTCAGCATTCGTTGGGATGTTCCCTTCGAAATTCTCGCCTTTTTCCAAACGCACAACAACGTTTGACAAACAGTGGGAAAACTGCATGGCCACGGGTGAATCAGAAGCGATGACACCCTTTGTGCTTGCCCAAAGAAAATCGCTATGGCTGTACCCCCATTGGGTGCTTTGGTCTTCCTGCACACTGAAAGAATAGTCTTTCACATCATTCACCTGCTTCGTATAGGGATAGTAGGCATAAACATTGTGTGCACCTTCGTTCCAGTACACCTTTCGCTTCGATGACCACGACGTGCCATTGTAGGTGAACAGTTCATTGTTCACCTCATTGCCGCCCAACTGCAAATCCGCGTCAGCGGCTGTGACGTAAACGCCTATTGAGTCTTTATTCTCGAAAGCCGTTTCCGTGACGCGGGTCTCCATACCAGGGTGCATCATCAATAGTGTAATCTCTCCCTGTTCGGGTATATACATGGTTGCTTGCTCATCGTCGTTAGAGCATGCGGTGAATGTCAGGGCGACCATCCATGTCGCAATGATTAATTTTGTTGTCTTCATATCGCTTATTTGTTTTTATTCTTCAATTGTTCACGTATTCTTTTCACCTCGCGGCTCATCGTTTTACCATCGATGGTCAACGGAGGACGATGCTGGTTGCTGGCGGCGTATGATGAGCCACTCTGCCCCCTGCCATGGCTACGGGTAGTTTGGTTAGCCTTACTTCCCCACGCATTGCTGTCGTGTTCATAGAAGTAGTCCATTGAGAAGTGTTCATCGCCATAGTCGAAGATACGTCGCATGATGGAGAGGCGGCTGGGGGCATTGTAATAGGGGATGCCATAGTTCATGCATGAGTTCTGTTCTGGTCTGAAAATGCCACGCATATAGCTAAGACCACCCTCAAACACATCCACCTGGTCGCTGTAGCGAGTATCAAACACAAAATCTGCCCAAGGAACATTGTGTAATCCGCTGGTCGTGGAGATGTTGGCATATTCACTTGCCCTGTGTTTCTCCTCCACCATGTTCTTCACGTTGGCCGGTGCCCATGCACTATAGGTGATTTCTTCATCACCTAAGCGACCAAACCCGTGACCGCCAGCCTCATGCTGAATGACCCCACGTGTATCTTGTGGGTAGGGACGGCTGCTGGGCGGACAGATACTGATGGGTGAACCATACCATTCGAAGTAGGTCACGCCTTCGTAGGCATCGCTGTTGGGCACAAGGATGATGAGCGAACGACCTAAATTGTCTTGCGTCACAGGCGTGTGTTCCACAGCATATTCACGTATATCGGCCACTTCAGCAAGAAGCTGGTTGTGGGTACACATTTGACCATCATACCCATAGAGTGTGCCGAAGTGGTTGTTCACATAGGTATTCATGGTGTTGACACCCTTTTCTTGCGACAGCGGGAAGCCCACATAAACATTGAAAAAGTCTCGATGGCTTTTATAGGGTTCCAAGTCGAAGAAATGCTCTGTCTGCTCCTTCACCAAGTTCAAATAATTGCCGTCGGAAATGTCTTCACCATCGTAGCCATCACCTAAAAACACAATATCGATGCCACGCCCCTTGGTGTGAGTTTGTAAAGTAAGATAACTGTCCTCCTCATATTCATAGTCATATTGGGAAACCACACAGAAAGTCCGATGCCCTTCATCTGGCATGGTGAAAATGATGCTGTCGCTGCGGTTGCCAGTACCATGATTCATCTGTTGGAAAGTTAGGGTCAATTCAGTCTTTCCTGTTCCACTGGTCTTTGAGAGCGACACCCAATCTGGCATACGCTCCACTTGCCAAGTACCATCGGCATTCAACACCAATTGCTCCGTATGTGCAGTATTCAAGGCATTGGCTTGCATGGGACGGCAAACAAAGTTGGAGTATTCAGCTATACGCTTGAACTCCTTCCAGCCAGGAGCCTCACGGTATTTCTCCACGCATCCCTTGGGTACTTCTACAGTAAAGTTGTCCTTGGGTACGCCAAGGAAAGCATCCTTGCAAATGACTGGAGGTTCCTCGTCCTCACATATAATACTGTTGAGGCTATAACAGTTCTCAAAGGCAATCTCATCTATCACATCCACTCCCTCGGGAATCACCAAACCCGTAATGGCCGTACAATTGCGGAAGCAGCCAGCAGGAATACGCGCTACATGGCGAGGCAGTTCGACTGTACCCATGAGGTATTCACATTCAGAAAAAATACCCTCAAAATTGTAACCACCATCATCCATGATACGCAATGCGTCTGGGAAAATGACTTTTGTAATGCGAGTGCCCTTAAAAGCAGCTCCCTCTATTCGTTTCAGGTTGGGCGGCAGCACTAGCTCACCAGAGAGTTTCGAGTAGGCAAAACCGCCGATAGCTGTCACGCCATCGTGAAACTCTACCTGAGTGCACCCACTATGTACAAATCCTCCCACTTCGGTCATGGCTGGTGGAATGACAAGTGTGCCCGTCATGTTGGGATACCCCCAACTACCAGTCACTTCTTTCAAAGAGGGTGGAAAGTAGAGCGACCCTGTAAAATTACCCGCTAACCCCTCCGCATGCTCAATTCCCTCAGGGATGAGCAGTTCACCCGTCAGTCTGTCATTGTACCCCATGAAATTATCCATATACTTTAGGGTGGATGGTAAACTGAGTGTGCCATAGTATTTTGCATCAAATGCACTTCCATATATCGTTTCCACACCTTCAGGGATAATCAGTGGGCCAGAAAGGCTTGTGCCAGCAAAAGCCGCATAGGAGATAGTCTTGACACCCTTCTTTGGAAAAACGAAGTGCTGTAGCGTAGAATGACCAAAACCATCGAGGACACCATCCTCCATTTCCACATCCCACAGGTTTACGTTCTGTAGTTGGGTGAGGTTATTTCTTGAGAACTCCCTATCCTCAGCATTCAATTTCCCTATAATTTTAAGGCTCCGAACGTTATGATAGTCATCGAAGAGTGCATCAATAGCCTCTTTCAGTTTACCTGCCTCATTGACAACGACTGTGGTGTAGGCGTATGTCAGTCCGTCATGCAAGGATGGATCATCTATCCATGCAACGATGTCATCGGCAATCAACTCAATTGTATAAGTGCCTGTTTCGGCTGTTTTATTGACAACGATGGTCAAATTGTGCATCTTACCGCTAAGATAAGTCGTAGAAGTCTCTTTTTTCAGTGTATAGGATTGCCCGTCAATAGTGACACTGGCAATGGACTTGTCTGCGGAAACGGTCTGTGGAAAAACCACAGCACGGTAAGTTCCATTGTGATAGAGCGGCGTGATGGACGTGGGGGAACCATTCCCCACTGTAACGCTACCAGTCGAGAGGTCTGCTGTGCCTCCAAGAATGGTGCTCTCTATTTGCACGGTTTTATCGAGCGCAGTCCATTCCTCAGCAGTAAAGCCCGTGCCCTGTTCCAACGTGATCGTGATACCAGCCATCAAATGCTTGTATTGCAAACTGACAGCCTCAGAGGTGGGCATCACTTTCGTGGCTTTGGCCCAAAGCAAATCACTTTCGATATATCCTTTCGTATTGTCTGTTCCCTCAGTGTTGCCATCTTGACTGCGCTTCACAGAGAAACCATAGTCAATGACGCTCTCCATCTGTTGGTCGTAGGGATAGTAGCCATAGAAGTCGGCGGGAGTGGTGGCAGTTTTCCAATAAAGCTGGTAGTTGGCTGCCCAACGTTCACCATCGTAAGTGAATTTGATGTTGCCTGCTCGTTCACCCTTCAAAGCCGGAAGGCCAGGGTTTCCCTCCTTGTCGTAATCCACCACAAAGATGCCCACGGCATCATCAGCCACAAATCCATTTTCCATCGAAGCACGGGTGGAAACTTGTGTCGGGTAGGTGGAGGCGATTTCAATGGGAATGTTGCAAATAGTGCCTATGCCGAACTCTTCTGGATTCTCCGCACATGAGGCAACCAACAGCATCAAAGCTATAAAAATCGAATATTGATATTTCATTTTTTACCTCCTTTTTTCTTGAGATAGTCCAACGGTGAACCTTTCTTGATGATTGGTATAGGATTATGCATTGCAGGTGGAATACTACCCTTGTTCGTTGAACGGGTCAAGAATTTTTCGCCCATCTCACGGCTGTCGTTAGCTACGAATTGTTCAAAGTCGAAGGTCTCGCCTGCATACTGCTTAATTCGCTCTACAATGGCTTGGCGCGAAATGGTGCTATAATACGGAACATTATTATTCATGCACGAGTTTTCCTCTGAGCGATAAATACCGCGGCCATGCATGTGAGCCCCCTCATAAATATCCACAATGTCACCATAACGTGGGTCAAATATAAGATGACTCCAGTCAACCATCTTATACCGTCCTTCTAACGAAATGTTTCGGAACCAGCCCAATGCTTTGTACCCGATTACATCTGCTGCATGAGTGCAGCAGGTGCAGGGGCAAGTCAATATATTATCACGATGGTAGATATATTCATCACCCAATTTACCAAAGCCATGACCACCCGCCTCATGTTGGATTATGCCACGGTAGTCATTGGGATAGTCATAACGGCTGTGGGGTGCGAAAGCCACAGCGGCACCGCTGTCATACAGGATTGTCACACCCTCGTATGCATCATCGTTAGGCACGCAGATGATAAGGCTCTCGTTGACATTTTTCCCAGTGATAGCAGAACCTGGAACCTCGTTCAATACATAGTTGAAAACATCCTCCGCATAGACTCCTAACCGCCCATCTTCACCTGCACCGTATGTAGTGCTGAATTTTGTTTGGCGCCAGATATTGACATTGGAACAAACTCCACTTTCATAACTCATCGCCATATCGGCATAAACATTGAAATAATCCTTGTAGGTCTTGTAAGGTTCGACAGCAAAGAAATACTCTGCTCCTTCTTTCATGTCTTCCAAGAAGCGGCCACGGGCAATATCCTCAGCATCGTAACCATCGCCCACAAAGACGATATTAATGCCTTTACCCTTGCTGGCTTTTTGTAGGTTTACCTGATTGTCCTCATCGTGTTCGTAGTCAAACTGCTTCACCTGATAGTCACAAGTGATGGCATTACCATTCTCATCCTTTTTGTCTGTCAGTGTGAAGACAATACTACCTTCGCGGTCAGGAGAACCGTGAGCCAACGCATCGATGGTGACAGTCATTTCTGTTTTCTTATAGCCACTGGTTTTTGAAGGATGAATCCACGATGGACAGCTGGTTACTTTCCAATTGCCATCACTATTCAAAACGATGGTGCGGATGTTGCTCTTGTTCAGCAGTTTGGCCTGCATAGGCCGGCAAACGAAGTTCTGATAGGCTGAAATACGTTTGAATTCGCGCCAACCTTCGGCGTTACGATAGGCATCAACACTACCTTCGGGTACTACGAGTGCACACTCGTTCTTCTCTATACCATTGAAAGCGGAACCATCGAGAATAGGAGGAACGGGGTTGAGACAGCGGACATAAGAGAGTGAACGACAGTTTCCAAATGCATCATTCTTGATCTCTTCAAGATGTTCAGGCAAGATAACGGCATTGAGTTTAGTGCATCCTTCAAATGCGTTGTGATTGATTTGAATCACGGACAACGGGATGGTGATGGTGTCTTGCAGGTAGGCACAGTTGTAGAAGGTGAATTCATCGATAATCTCCAATCCTTCTGGCAAGTTGATATGGGAAATACTTGTTCCTTCAAATGCAGCCCCTTGAAGCACGCGTAATGTGGATGGCAAACGGATGTCTCCACGGAGGCTACTACAGCCTTTAAATCCGCCAATCTCCTCAACTCCTTCAGGAATGATGATGGATGCAGGCTGCCCCCCCATACCATACACTTTCTTGATACCTTGAGGAATCCGCACAACTTTGGCTGTCATATTGGGGGCAAAGGAGGAGTGGTTCAATACGTCCAAACCTTCAGGAATATGTATTTGTCCAGTCAGGTAAGGACATCCTGCAAAGGCACCTGTGCCCAGATATTTCATGCGTTCGGGCAAGACCAGTTCGTCCTGGAAGAAACAATAGTTCTTGCTGTCGGGGTTGCCAAAGGCTCCGTCGCCAATAAACTCCACCGTGGAGGGAATATAGAGCTGGCCTGTGAGATTGAGTGCCTGACGTCCATACATGCTGAATGCAGAACCGCCTATCATCCTCAACCCGTCTGGCAGAATGAGCGAACCACGCAAGCCTGTGCCGCCAAAGGCACCGTCGCCAATGCCCTTGAGACTGTCAGGCCACACGACATAATAGAGTGTCCGCATGTCAAGGAAGGCAAGGCGGGGCAAACAATCATCCTCATAATTGTTGAATCCATATAAATCGTCTTCTTCCCAACGGTCGAAGATTTTCATCTCTTTGGTACGTAGCTCTTTCATATTGATTGCTTCCAAATTGATGAAATGTTCGCGAATATAGTCAAATTGTGGACTACTTTGCCACCCTCCCATGCCACTCATGGTGCCGGTGAGTTTCAGGTTGACAATCTCCTTTGGGTCAAGACCCATGCGTTCGACAACGTCACCGATGTATTCCCCCTCTTCAATCTGGACGGTAATATACTCACGTGCAGATCCATCGTGTGACAATGGGTCGTTGTCCCAAGGGGTAACACTTTCGCTGATAAGCGTGAACTGGTAGTCTCCTGTCTCTAATGATTTCTGTACATCAAAAGTGAACTGATGGAGCTTCCCCGGATAATATACCATCTCTTCTTCACGGGTAAATCGATAGGTCTTATTGTCGATGGTGAAGGAAAAAAGTGGCAGCTGGGCACTGATAGTCTGAGGAACCACCACGGCGCGATACTCATCTGCATGCAACTGAGGAATGATGGTCTTGGCAGCATCACCGACGCAACTAACAATACCTGTTTGCAGATTGATAGCACTCTCAGAGATAGTGCTTTCCACAAGGACGGTCTTCTGAATATCCTCCCACTCACCCTCTTCGAAACCTTCTCCCTCGGTAAGTTGCACTTTGATGCCTGCCATCAAGTGGTGATGGCGCAAGGTGATGGCTCCTGCTGTGGGAATGACACCCTCGCGCTTGGCCCACAGAAAGTCACTCTGCTCATAGCCAGAAAGTTTGCGACCAATCTTCATGGGATCTCGTTGATTGGTCTGCACACTGAAGGGATATGCGGCAGTGTTAGCGAGTTCGGCATCGAAGGGATAGTAGCCGTATGCATCAACAGTCGTCTTCTTGTCCTTCCAATAAAGCTGGTAACTACCAGTCCATTTGCCCGAAGCCTCATCGTAAGTGAAACGCACATTATCAGCGTGGTTACCTGTAGGCTTTAAGTCAACAGGCTGACCATCGTCGGTGTAGTTCACGATGAAGACACCTATTTCGTCAAGATCGGCAAAGCCACCATCGCTGGCACGGGTGGTGTACTGCTGCTCTATTTCGGCTCGCAAATCCATGGCTTCGCCTTGTTCTACAGTCTCTGCCAGATCATAATCGGAGCAGGCCGCCACAACTATCAAGAGACTGATGAAACTGATTAAACAAATCCTCTTATCCATACTCTTCTTCAATCTTCTGGTATTTCTATTTTGTCATTCTGTACAAACTGCTCGAAAGTGATTGTCTTGCCAGCAGCCTGCATGATACGACGTACAATTTCATAACGGCTAATCGTATTATAATAATAAATATGAGTGGCTCCCATCACGCTCTGGTTCTCTGAACGGTAAGTACTACGAGCATGGTTGAGGGCACCCTCATAGACATCCACGTATTGGGCATAATTCTCATGGAAGATAAAGGGATACCAAGGCAACTCCGTCATCTTCGGCGTGATGCTGACATTCTGCCACCAACCCTTCGAACGTGCCCGATTATACTCGTTCGTCATATTACAATTAGGACAGCCACAAGCTTTCATAAAGGTGAAGTGATTCACATACTCTGGACCCAACTTGCCGAAGCCACGTCCACCTAAATGGTGGAGTACGTCACCCCGTTGGTCGTAAGGGTAGACATCCTCGTTCTTGCCAAGCCAACTAAACGACAGACCATTGTCCCATAGGTCGGTGTGTGCAGCGTAAGCAGGGGTGTTGCAGAGTACCAACACGGCAGCATGGTCGTTGATGGCAGTACCATGTTGTTGAGCATACGTCCACACTGTGTTGTTGTTTCCGCTAAATTTTGTCAATCCACCCAGCCCTTGCTGTGGAGAGCAAGCGTAGGCGGTGGAAACTGTAAAATAATTGCGGTAGCTTTTATAGGGTTCTATACTGAAGAGATGCTCCATCTGTTCTTTCATATCTTGTAGGTACTGCCCTGAGGCAATATCGTCTGCCCCATAGCCTTCGCCCACAAGGAAGATGGGGATGGCTGTGCCACCAGCAGATGCAGTCTGCAGGGTGACGGTGGCATCCTCTTTATATTTGTTGCTACATACTTGACGCACATCGGTATAAGTGGTGTAGTCCTTGTCTTTCAGTCGGAACACAATGCGTCCCTCTCGACTTTCGGTAGTACTTGCAATGGTAATGGTCAACTCTTCTTTGTAGGTGCCACTTGTTGGGGAAACCGTTACCCATGAGGGACATTCGCTCACTTCCCAATCACCCTCTGCACGAAGGATGCCTTGGCGAGTAGTGCCTTTGTCAAGACAACTGATTTCCGGAATATTGAAAGCAAGTTCGTGATAAGCGGTGATATTCTGAAAATCCTTCCAGCCATCAGTGTGACGATAAATCTCGACGGATGCTTCAGGCACTTCCAGCACCACCTTGTCGAAATACAGGCCTGCAAAAGCATCTTTTCCAAGTTCCGGAGGCTCAGGGTTCAGACAAATGACGGTTTGAAGTGCAGTGCAGTTGCTGAAAGCCACTTCACCAATGTAACTGACAAACTTGGGTATGGTAAGGTTTGTTAGCCTACCTAAATTTCGGAAAGTACCTCCATTGATGATTTCAAGACGGGAGGGAAGCTGAAGCTTCGTAATTTGAGCATCTTTGAAGGCTTCGCCACCAATGTCGAGACATCCTTCTGGAATAATCAATTCACCTTCCAGTCCGTTCTCAATGAAAGCACGATAACCAATCTTGATCAAACTGCCGGGCAAAGTGATACCATCAGGTGGCATGGGATACCATGCAAAGCAAGCTTCCTCGATTTCCGTTAAGTCATCATTGAAATGAATCGAGGTGAAACCTTTCCCCGGCCATCCGCGTCCTATTTTTTTTACACCCTTTGGCAGATTGAGTGCGACACGTTTGTTCATTGCAACACTCAAGGCTCCATTAACAGATGTCACACCTTGTGGAATTTCTATTTCACCCGTGAATGAACCGTTGCTTCCCAAGCTACCAATGATTCCATCTAAAGATTTCAACTTAGAAGGGATATGGAATGTTCCATAAAAATTGGGTGTCTCATCGAAGGCTTCACCACCAATGTAGGTGATGTTGTCTGTCAAGTTCAATTCGCATTTAAAACCACAATGATAGAAAGCATATCTGCCAATCGTGTCAATCGTAGAAGGTAGTACCAACTCGACACTTGTACAATCGCCCGTAAACATAAACGCACTTTCGTCGATTTTTGTAACCCCTTCTGGAATTTCAAGAGTAGAGAACATGAGTCCACTGACGCCGTAAAAACCAGTTACAGATTTCAGTGTCGATGGAAGTACGAGGGAGCGGATGTAGCTGTTACGAGCAAAAGCTTCGCTTGGCAAAATATCGTCCTTGTAGAGGTCGTGCTCATGGTTGCCATAATCCCACCATCCATCATAGTAACATACGTGCTTCACTTTAGCATCGTGTAGGTTCAGATGGCGCAGCTCAGGCATCTCCTCTCGCATCAGCGTGAAGTCCTCAGTCGTTATCTCGCCCGTCACTTTCAGATTCTGCATCGTCTTATAGTCATATCCTGCCTGAGTGATGCACTCTTTCAATGTGCCTATCTTGGGACAATGTACCACAACGTATGCTTGCGACGAGAACTGGTGCGAGGTCTCGTCATTCATCCAAGGTGTGATGCCATCGTTGACCACTTTCAGTTCGTAGTCACCTGTGGTTTCACTCTTGTTGATAGTGATGGTGAAGTTATGGAGTTTTCCGGCCTGATAGTTCATCGCGGAGGTCAACTTGTGCGTGTAGGCAGTTCCATCGATGGTGACGGAGATGAGCGTTTTTCCTGCTGAGATAGTCTGAGGTATCACGATAGCTCGGTAATCCTCTGATTGTTCCAGCATCTGGACACTGCGGTCGATACTGCCTACAGGAGTGACAGTGCCAGTGCCCAAATCGACGTTGGCTGTGCGCACCGTATTGTCAATCAGTACAGTCTTTCCCAACTTTTCCCATTCGATG
>JBGUMY010000008.1:0-18650 GCA_045117095.1 Bacteroidaceae bacterium
AATCTCAGCATCAATGCCATGACGTTCTCCCTCGGTCAGCAATGTGGCTTCGGGCGAATAAGGCAGCACAAAACGGTCTTCACCAGCTACCAGACGGAAAGGGCCTTTGGGACTGTCGGCGACACCGATGTGCATGATGCCGTTAACAGTCGGGTAGATATACCAGCGACCGTTGCCAGGAACAACTTTGCTCGGCGCCCAATATTTTTCACCATCAGCCGACGGAAAGCAAACCCCGTCGAACTGCCAATGAACAAAGTCTTTCGAAGTCCAGCACACAGGAGGCCCCGACGTGTCAAGACCTCGACCATAGCCATCGGTCGTGGCGTGGCAATAGAACGTGCCATCAATGTAGGAAATACTGGCGTCGGCAATCATGTCCGGAACCAACGAGTGTCCAAAGGGGGACTCAGTGATTTGTGCCGAAGCGAGCAGGGCGCTGCATCCTGCAACAACAGCAAGAAAAGTTCTCTTTTTATTCTTTCTTTCCATCATTCATATCGATAAAGGTCTCATAGATCATAGGATTTCATACAAATATACCTATTGGCGTCGCAAAGATACAAAATGTTTTCGGAAAGGTTTTAGCATTACTACCTTTTCTTTATCTTATTCACTTACTTTTTATTGAGAAAACATCAAAAACACAACACAACGATTCAAAAACAAGGAGTAAAATGCATTTGGGGGACAAATGTTTGTGTCATATTAAACATTTTTATTTAGTTTTGCACTCCAATGTTATAAAAGAAATATGAATACCATCATAGAAACTCATACAGTGTTGAAGTTCATGATCTATGACAGGAGGGCGACGAAAGGCTCTTCTGCCTATTCTTCGAAATCCCATTCTGCCCCACATTTCGAAGGCCATTACGTCGAAGGAATGGAAGAATGGGCCAGTCACTACTGCTTCAACAAGAAGGAGGACGGAACTTACGAGGCAGAGCTTGACGAAGCCTGGAACGAGGGCAGTCACTACGGTGGAGGAACCATCAACGTGCCTATCCCCCAGGAATGGTTCAGCCTCTCCTATGACGAATTCCTTGAACGTGTCATCACGCTTGCCGCTGCGAAACATTATGGATTCACCCCTGATGACCTGAAAGAGAAGAAAGGTCTGAAGGAGTTCTTTGGGTTTTAAAAACAAATAATCTCTTCCATTTCCTTGCGCTTCTTCTCCTTCGACTCGTCGGCAGCATAACCGATGGGAATCAACACGGCAGGTTCTTCGTTGTCAGCGATGGCGAAGAGCTGTTTGCACTTCTCAGCATCGAAGTTGCACACCCAGCAAGTGGCGAGACCTTGCTCCGTAGCAGCCAGGCACAGATGCTCCACGGCGATGGCAATGTCGATGTCGCCATGATGTTTGCCGTCTGAACGCACCCATTCCTCGTTGTGAAGAATGGAGCAGATGATGTACATTGGAGCCGTAGCAAACCACTCTCGGTGGTAGCACTCCCGCAGCTTCGCCTTGTCTGCCTCATTCTTGACCACGCGGAACATCCACGGCTGCTTGTTCACTGCCGATGGGGCAAAGCGGACGCACTCCATCACATAGTCCAGTTTCTCTTGTTCCACACCCTTCTCCTGATAGCTCCTACAGCTATATCTCTGCTTGACTAAATTCAAAAATTCCATATCTTACTTTTCTATCATTGTTATGGGTGCAAAGGTACAAATAAAAATTGACATGATCCGATGATTGTGCCACTTTATTTTATTCTTCGCTCGGTTTTCATGACCGTTGGCTACGCCGAAGGTAGGCTGCATCTCGGAAATACTCAAATTAATTTGGTACTTCGCTTGATTTACACTACCTTTGCACAAAAATTCAAATCACTATGACTATAGAAGAGAAACTCATAGCAAGTGTGCAGCAGGCAGTAAAGTCGCTGTACGACCTTGACGCCACTGCCCAACAGGTGCAGTTGCAGAAAACCCGTGAAGAATTTGAAGGCCATCTCACCATTGTGGTGTTTCCCTTTGTGAAGGCAGCCAGAAAGTCACCAGAAATGGTGGGTGAGGAAATTGGTAAGTACCTCATGGAGAATGTTGGTGAGGTGGTGGCTAAATATAACGTGGTGAAGGGATTCCTCAACCTCGTTATCAGCGACGCTCCTTGGATTGCCCTGCTCAACAACATCAATGCAACGGAGAAGTTCGGATTCTCTCCTGTCACAGAACAAAGTCCCTTGGTGATGATTGAATATTCATCGCCCAACACCAACAAACCCCTCCATCTGGGTCATGTGCGCAACAACCTCCTTGGTTCTGCCCTCGCACGGATTGTGGAGGCCAATGGCAATAAGGTGGTGAAGACCAATATTGTCAACGATCGTGGCATCCATATCTGCAAGTCTATGTTAGCATGGCTCAAGTGGGGTAATGGCGAGACTCCTGAATCTTCTGGTAAGAAGGGTGACCACCTCATTGGTGATTACTATGTGGCCTTCGACAAGCATTATCGTGCTGAATGTGCCGAACTCGCCAAGCAATACGAAGCTGAGGGCATGGATGCAGAGGCAGCCAAGGAAAAGGCTAAACAGGAGGCTCCACTCATCAAGGAGGCGCACGACATGCTCGTGAAATGGGAACAAAACGACCCTGAAGTACGTGCCCTATGGAAGAAGATGAATGAGTGGGTCTATGCTGGTTTCGACGAGACCTACAAGATGATGGGTGTGAGCTTCGACAAGATTTATTACGAATCAGACACCTACCTCGAAGGTAAGGAGAAAGTGATGGAAGGTCTCGAAAAGGGTCTCTTCTATCGTCGTGATGACGGTTCCGTATGGGCAGACCTCACAAGCGAGGGATTAGACGAGAAACTGCTTCTCCGCTCTGATGGTACTTCTGTCTATATGACGCAAGACATCGGTACTGCCAAACTCCGTTTCCAAGACTACCCTATTGACAAGATGATTTATGTGGTAGGCAACGAGCAGAATTACCACTTCCAGGTACTCTCCATCCTCCTTGACAAACTCGGCTTCAAGTGGGGTAAAGACCTCGTCCACTTCTCATACGGTATGGTGGAACTGCCCAACGGCAAAATGAAGAGTCGTGAAGGTACCGTTGTGGATGCTGATGACTTGATGGAAACAATGATTGCTGATGCTTACGAACAGGCGAAGCAAAGACAGACCCCCGCTTCACTCCCCTCTCAAGGAGATAATAATATCTCTACGAACGGAAAAGCAAACGAACAAGGTAATCACTCCTTCTTTACAGGAAAGGCAGGGGAAGGGTCTGATGACCTCCGTGAAGTGGCTCGCAAGGTGGGTCTTGGTGCCCTCAAATACTTCATCTTGAAGGTGGATGCCCGTAAGAACATGCTCTTCAACCCAGAAGAGTCCATCGATTTCAACGGCAATACAGGCCCCTTTATTCAATACACCTATGCCCGCATCTCCTCCATTCTCCGCAAGGCCAAGGAACAGAACATCGAAATCCCGACAGAACTAACGACGCTCAATTGTCAATTATCGACGAAAGAAACCGAGCTTATTCAGAAGCTCAACCAGTTCCCTGTAGCTGTTCGTCAGGCAGGTATGGACTATAGTCCTTCAGGCATCTGCAACTACTGCTACGAGCTCACCAAAGCTTTCAACCAGTTCTATCACGACTTCTCAATCCTCAACGAGCCGAACGAAGACCTGAAGCTCTTCCGTCTCTCCCTCGCCAAAGCAGTTGCCAAAGTCATCAGCCTCGGCATGGGCTTGTTAGGTATTGAGATGCCAGAGAGAATGTAACAATATACTTTCCATTTCGTTCATGATCAACTATTTCAAAAAAGAATACGAAAAGGGACTTTGGAGCATGGAGAGCATCACACTGATCTACATGCTCTTCACCACAGTCTTGATTGGCATCTATTGGAAAGGACTTGCCGACCCGATCGGGATGTTGGTGACTCGAGGGGTGATGTTGATGGCGATGGGTGGCGTGTATGCCCTCTATCGTGGGTATCCTTGTCGGGCATTGCGCATCCTGAGAATAGTTCTTCCCATGTTAGGACTGGCAGTATGGTATCCTGAGACTTACGACTTCTGCAGCCAGTTGCCGTATCTCGACCACATCTTCGCAGGAATTGACCAAACGCTCTTTGGATGTCAACCTGCATTGGAGTTTCACCAGTGGTTGCCCAGCGTGTTCTGGAGCGAGGCCTTCAACATGGGGTACTATGCCTACTATTACATGATGGGAACCACCCTACTCTTCTATCTGTTTTGCCGTTATTCAGAAGCAGACAAGGCAGGATTCATCTTCTTGACATCTTTCTTCCTCTTTTATCTGATTTTCGAATTCCTGCCCGTAGCGGGACCTCAGTATTACTTCAAAGCCGTAGGTCTGGAAACGGCTGAAACGGGTGTCTTTCCTGCTGTAGGCTATTATTTCCAGACGCACACAGAGATGCTGATGCCTGAAATCAAGGGCATCTTCAGCCAGTTGGTATTGGGTGCCCAAGAGATGGGTGAACGGCCTACAGCCGCTTTTCCCAGCAGCCATGTGGGTATGAGTACGGTGACGATGCTGTTGGCTTGGAAAGCACACAACAAATGGCTCTTCTGGATCATGATGCCATTCTATCTGCTGCTGTGCTGCGGAACGGTCTATATCCAAGCGCATTACCTGATTGACTCCATCTGCGGATTCTTTACCGCCATCTTGTTCTTTGTGCTGACGAACTGGCTCTACAACCAGCTCCACGCTAACGACAAGACAAATTGTAAATCGTAAATCGTAAAATTGTACATCACTGATATGACTGTCATCTATCCATCTCCCATATTTGGTCCTGTGCGTAGCCGCCGACTTGGCACCTCACTGGGTATCAATCTTTTGCCAGCAGACGGCAAGTGTTGCTCGTTTGACTGCATCTATTGCGAGTGTGGTTTCAACAAAGACTTTGTACCTGAGCAGAAAATGCCGACACAGGATGAGGTGTTACGTGCCCTCCAGTATCATTTACGCAAGATGAAAGAGGAAGGACCTACGCCCGATGTGCTGACTTTTGCTGGCAATGGCGAACCGACCCTCCATCCTCAATTTCCTGAAATCATCAACGGGGCACTGAAACTGCGAGACAAATATTTCCCCAATGCCAAGGTGAGTGTGCTGACCAATGCCACACAGATTTTGCGTCAACCTGTGTTTGATGCCCTTTGCAAGGTGGACAATAACATCTGTAAGCTTGACACCATCTCAATGGATTACATTCGTTGTGTTGACCGTCCTAATGCCGCTTACGATGTGGAGAAGATTATTGAGAAATTGAAGGAATTTGGTAATCGCTGCATCATCCAGACGATGTTCATGCAGGGTGAATACGGGGGGAAATCGGTTGACAATACAAGTGAAGCTTTTGTGGAGCCTTGGCTGAAGACCATTGGTGAGATACGTCCACGTGAAGTGATGATTTACACGATAGACCGTGAGACACCTGCCCATGGGCTAAAGAAAGCACCACACGAGGTGTTGGATGCGATAGGAGCGCAAGTGAGAGAACTTGGCATTGAATGCAAAGTGGCGTATTAGGTGAATTAAGAGTTAAGAATTAAGAGTTAAGAGTTAAGAGTTAAGAGTTAAGAATTAAGAGCTAAGAACCTTTAGCTCGACGAAGTCAATTAAGAGTTGAGATTTGAGAGTTTTAGAATTTAGGAGATATGAAGAAATTGGTGTTTTTGACAGGTGCAGGGATGTCGGCAGAGAGTGGCATCAGCACATTCCGTGACAGCGGAGGCCTCTGGGAACAGTATCCCGTGGAGGCAGTGGCCAGCATTCAGGGTTACGAACGTGACCCAGAGTTGGTGCAGAAGTTCTATAACGAGCGTCGTCAGCAACTGAGCAGCGTGCAACCCAATGAGGGACACAAGTTGGTGGCAAGTCTGGAGGACAAGTTCAACGTGACTGTCATCACACAAAATGTGGACAACTTGCATGAACGTGCTGGTTCACACAATATTATTCACCTTCACGGTGAACTGATGAAGGCCACATCGAGCCGCCATCCCAATGATCCTAATTGCATTGTCACCCTGCCTGAAGACAATCCCATCATTCATATGGGCGACAAGGCAAAAGATGGCAGTCAACTGCGTCCGTTCATCGTCTGGTTTGGCGAGAGTGTGCCCATGATTGAACCCGCCATTGAGGAAGTGACAAAAGCCGACATTCTCGTGGTGATTGGCACCTCACTCAACGTCTATCCAGCCGCTGGATTGCTGAATTATGCCAACGAACACTGCAAAATCTACCTCATCGACCCCAAGGATGTGCCTTACAGCCCCACTTTGGGCATCCACCACATCATGAAAGGTGCAAGTGAGGGAATGAAGGAACTGGTGAAAATATTGAAGGATTAAAGAGTTGAAGAATTGAAGTTGCCATACGGTATGCTTACAGCGCATGAACCCCAAACTTCAATTCTTCAATCTTCCGATTATTCAATTTTTCATTTTTTTCTCTTAATATACCCTAAAATCCGTTAAAATCGGGCTTAACGCTTCGTAGATGCAAAAATTGTTCGTAATTTTGCACCGTTTTGTATATTGGCTTATTGCGAACAATGAATAAAATAGATATAAAAAAGACGTTCTGGAGTTTCATGCTGATGGCATTCATGCTGTTTGGCATCACTGCTTGTATCAGCGACAAAGAGAACGCTTCCTCGCAGGAGTGCGCAATCATCTCCTTTGCGGTAGGAAACATCAGCAGCCCTGTCGTGGAGAAAAAATACGACAGCAAGGGCAATGCCACCGACACCATCATTACCAAAACCATAGGTGGCAACGAAATTTTCTTCAACATCGACCAAGTGAACGGACGTATCTACAACATCGATTCACTCCCCAATTGGGTGAGTCTAAAAGCTGTGGTGCCTTCATTCTCCAGTTATGGTTCTGTCTATTTGGAGATTCCAGACGAGGAAAATCTCTATTATCTCCTTACATCGGGCAAAGACTCTGTCAATTTCACACAACCTATCAAGTTGTTGTGTGAGGCAAACGACAAGAAATCCACTCGATTCTACACAGTAGAACTCAATAAGCATGTGACCAATATCGACACGCTGGAATGGAAAAAGTCACAGTCCAACCTCACTATCAGCGAGTTGAGCAAGGTATTGGTAAACGACGAAAAGGTGTTTACGTTTGGCAAGAACGCCAACGGAGAATCTGTGGTGACATGGGCTAAAACTGACGATGCAACCACTTGGAGTTCACCTGTCACCATACCGGTGGAAGGTGCTTCTGTGGTGTTGTTCGATAGTCAATTCTACGGATTGGACATTGAAGGCTATCTTTACAAAGCCAACCCAGACGAAGGTGCCGCCACGTGGATGAAAGCTTCCGACCGAAAAGTGAAACGCCTGTTGGGGGCTGATGGATTCCGTCTTTATGCTTACGATGGTGATGCCATCATCGGTTCATCCGATCTCAACTCATGGACTGAAGAAGGAATGACAAATCTCGACATGCTGCCAGAATCGTGCATCAACACCACATCATACACGACCAGCACCAATCAAAAGATTGAAGCAGCGGTGATGACGGGACTATCGAGCAACAACGACGAATATGCTGTGGTGTGGTATAAAGTCTCATCCATCGATGCAAACACCAATCAGGCATGGGCTTACATACAGGTGACGGAAGATAACATGTATGGGTTGCCTGCCCTCAGCAATCTCAGCACCACCTACTACCATAACGCCCTTTGGGCCATGGGAATAATAGACGGCTTATATGATTACTTCTATCGTTCGGATGACAACGGCATCACATGGCACATGCAGGTAGAAAAGTATCTAAAGCCTGAAGACCTTGACCCCGCCAATGGAGCCGCAAGCCTTGTGGCAGTGGGCAGGAAACTGTGGATTGTCCAAGAAAACGGCAATATATGGCAAGGCTCTATCGAATAATCTTGGCGCTGCTCTTCCTCGTTCCCATGGGACAAGGGGCTGCACTGAAGGCTCAGACAGAACTCGAATATGCGCTGGAATTGGGTGCGATGGGGGGTGTGAGCTTCTATATGGGCGACGCCAATCTGAACGGTTTTTACAAGCACGTGACGATGGCAGAAGGTCTGATGGGGCGATACAACATCAACCCACGCATGGCCCTGAAGTTCGACATCGCTTATGGTCGTGTGAAGGGCAATGCGACTGAGGGCAAGAACAAGTTTCCCGACAGTCCTGAGCAAAAATGGACATTCAACAATTCGCTCGTGGATGTGGGATGCCAGTACGAACTCCACTTCTGGGGCTACGGACGAGGCAACAGCTACAAAGGGCACAAGCGATTGACGCCCTACATACAGATGGGTCTTGGATTTACCTACTGCAACGATGCGCTGACGATGAACATCCCTGTGGGAGTGGGCGTGAAATATAAGTTCAAGCCACGTTGGAACGTGGGACTCGACTGGTCAATGCGCTTTTCCATGAGCGACAAACTCGACGGCATCAATGACCCCTACCGCATCCAGAGCGGATTTCTCAAAAACAAGGACAGTTACTCCTGGACGATGCTCTACATCTCCTACGACCTCTGTCCCAAATACAGAAAGTGCAACAACTGAAAGAAAAGGACAAGCAATGTTTGAAGAACAGATTGATATGACGCGAATGCCTCGCCACATTGCCATCATCATGGACGGCAACGGGCGTTGGGCAAAAGCACGAGGCAAAGAACGCACCTATGGACATGCTGAGGGAGCGGAACGAGTGCATGACATCATGAATAAGGCTGTTGACTTGGGTTTGGAATACCTTACCCTCTATACCTTCTCCACAGAGAATTGGAGCCGTCCAAAGCCAGAAGTTGCAGCGCTCATGGCACTGATACTCAAGCATCTGGAGGAGGAGATCTTCATGAAGAGGAATGCCCGTTTCCGTGTGATTGGTGACACCGCTCGTCTGCCTCAGGTGGTGCAGGACACTTGCAATTATCTGACAGAGCGTACTCGAAACAACACCAGCACCTGCATGGTCTTGGCACTGAGTTATTCGTCGAAGTGGGAAATCACGCAGGCCGTGAAGAATATAGCCCAGGAGGTGAAGGGAAGTAAACTGACTCCTGATGCCATCAACGAGGAGACCATCAGTCAGCATCTGGCCACCAACTTCATGCCCGACCCAGAATTGATGATTCGTACAGGAGGTGAGGAGCGTCTGAGCAATTACCTGCTTTGGCAATGCGCTTATTCTGAGTTCTACTTCACAGACGTCTATTGGCCCGACTTCACGCAGGAGGAATTTTGCAAAGCCATTGTCGATTATCAGCATCGCCAACGCCGATTTGGTAAGACCGGCGAACAGGTGACAGGGCAGCAATAAGGTTCTACACATTATAATATATATAAGAAGTGACAATTGTCAACAAATATTGTCAATTATCAATGATCAATTGTAATCAGTACATGAGGATTTTAAGATTCATTATACTCACATCCATACTTCTCTTGTCGGCACAGGCCTCGCTACAGGCACAAGTGCAGACACAGCCTGAGATTACTTATGGCCGCAGTCAGAAGTATGAGATTGGAGGAATCAGCGTCGAGGGCGTGAAGAACTATGAGGACTACATCTTGATTGGAATCTCAGGACTCAGTGTGGGAGAAGTCATCTCCATGCCAGGCGATGAAATCACCAATGCCATCAAACGATACTGGAAGCACGGCTTGTTCTCAAACGTGAAGATCGAGGCCGACAGCATCGTGGACAGAAAAGTCTATTTGAAAATCACCTTGGCCATGCGTCCACGTGTGGCACAACTGAACATCAATGGTGTGAAGAAGTCAGAGCACGATGACCTGAGCGACAAGATGGGCATTGTGAGAGGCAACCAGCTCACGCCCAACATGGTAGATAAAGCCAAGATTATCGTCAAGAGATACTTCAGCGATAAGGGCTTCAAGAATGCAGAAGTGGATATTGTGCAACGTGACGACCCCAATAACGATCAGCAACTGATTGTGGACGTGAACGTGGACAAGAAGGAGAAGGTGAAGGTGAACAAAATCTTCATTGAAGGAAACAACAATCTGGCAACCAGAAAGTTCCACGGTAGCTTCTTCTCTGGCGGTCTGCTGAAGAAGACCAACGAGAAGGGCTTCAAGAGCCTCTTCAAGGCCAAGAAGTTCATCAGGGAGAAGTATGAGGAGGACAAGGACAGGGTCATCGAGAAATACAACGAATTAGGTTATCGTGATGCCTATATCGATGCTGACAGTGTGGTCGATATTGGCAATAACCTTGTGAACGTCTATCTGCACATCGAGGAAGGTGATAAATATTACCTGCGTGATGTACGCTGGGTAGGTAACTCCATCTATAGCACAGAAATGCTCAACAGAGCCTTCCAGCTGAAGCGTGGTGATGTGTACAACAAGGTGTTGATTGATAAGCGACTGCATGACCAGAGCGATGACAACTCGGTGATGAACATGTACTACAACCAAGGTTATGTGTTTAACCACGTAAACGATGTGGAGGCAGATGTGGATGGAGACTCCATCGACCTCGAAATCCGTATCTATGAGGGCATTCAAGCCACCATCGATAAAATCAGAATCTTTGGCAACACCCGTGTGTATGAGGAGGTGATTCGTCGTGAACTGCTCATCAAGCCTGGTGACCTGTTCAGCATGGAGGCTTTCCGATATTCGGTGCAGGAAATCGCACAGATGGGACACTTCGACCCAGAACATATCGACCCCAAGCCGATTCCCAAGCAGGAGAGCGGTACCGTCGATATTGACCTCGGACTGGCGCCTAAAGCCAGCGACCAGATTGAGTTCTCATTGGGTTGGGGACAGACAGGTATCATCGGAAAAGTGGGATTGAAGTTCACGAACTTCTCCATGCGCAATCTCTTTGGTAAGAAGCGTCTGCATCGAGGCATATTCCCACAAGGTGATGCACAGGAACTGGAAATTAGTGCCTCCACCAATGGTACTTACTACCAGTCGTACAATATCTCATTCCTCGACCCATGGTTTGGACGTAAGCGTCCTAACCAGTTCTCTGTGGGTGCTTTCTTCTCACGCCAGACAGACATCAGCAGTAACTACTACAACAGCAATTACTACAACAACTACTACTCGATGCTGTATGGTGCGGGTAACTACAACAGTGCCTACTACAACAACTATTCCAACTACTACGACCCAGACAAGTACATCGAGATGTTGGGTATCACCATCGGATTGGGTAAACGTCTGACATGGCCCGACAACAACTTCTTCCTCACGGCCACATTAGGTTATACCCGATACATGATGAAAGAGTGGGAGTACTTCATCATTCAGAACGGTAACTGTAACGACATCAGCCTTACGCTCAGCCTGTCACGCCGTTCTGTCGACAACCAGATGTTCCCACGTCGAGGTTCGCAAATCACAGCCTCTGTCTCTGCCACGCCCCCCTACTCTCTTTGGGACGGTTTGGATTACGAGCACATGGCCACCAGCTATCTTGATGCCAACTACCAGCGTGACATGAGCCGCAAGTACAAGTGGATTGAATACCACAAATGGAAGTTCAACTCACGCTTCTACACCCCACTCGGAAGCCACAGCAAGTGCTTTGTGCTGATGACTCGCATCGACTTCGGTATCTTGGGCAATTACCACAAGTTCAAAAAGTCGCCATTCTCCACGTTCTACGTGGGTGGTGATGGTATGTCGGGCTACTCATCCATGTACTATTCAGAGACCATCGGTCTGCGTGGTTATGACAATGGTGCCCTCACACAGGGTTACAACTATGGCTATGCCTACGACCGCATGACCCTCGAGTTGCGTTACCCACTCATGTTGCAGGGTTCCACCAACATCTATGCGTTAGGATTTGTCGAAGCAGGTAATGCATGGTCTGAAATCAAGAAGTTTAACCCCTTCGACATGAAACGCTCGGCAGGTTTCGGTGTCCGCCTCTTCCTCCCAATGGTGGGTATGATGGGTATCGACTGGGCCTACGGATTTGATAATATCAATGGTTCCAAGAGCTATAGCGGAAGCCAATTCCACTTCGTGCTTGGACAAGAATTTTAATCAATACACCAAAATATGAAAAAGCTGTTATTGACCATGACCGTGCTGTTAGCATCTATCGCTGCCAACGCACAGAAGTTTGCTCTCGTTGACATGGAGTACATTCTCAAGAATGTGCCTGCCTACGAGCGTGCCAACGAACAACTGAACCAAGTTTCCAAGAAATGGGAAGGTGAAGTGGAGGCACTCCTTAACGAGGCCGAGACACTCTATAAGAAATACCAGTCTGAATCGGTCTTTCTCTCCGACACCCAGAAGACCAAGGCCGAAGAGGCTATCATGGCGAAGGAGAAGGAGGCCAGCGACCTGAAGAAGAAATACTTCGGCAGTGAGGGTGAGCTTTACAAGAAGCGCCAGAGTCTTCTCGCTCCCATCCAGGACGAAATCTACAATGCCGTCAAGGACATCTGCGACCAGAAAGGCTACCAGCTCGTCCTCGACCGCGCCTCTGGTGGTAGCATCATCTATGCTTCCCCCAAGATTGACATCAGCGAGGAGATCCTCCAGAAATTAGGCTATGTACATTAACTCAACTTTCGCAAGTTGAAATTTGAGGAGTAATAGAGGAGTTAAAAGGAAGTTAAAAGGGGAGTTAAAAGGGACGATACCTTGCCACCAGCATGGCATACGTCCCAATAACTTCACAATTACTCCCCCATAAATTCCCCATAACTCCACAAAAGTGAAGCTTGCGAAACTTTAGCTCGATAGAGTCAAACATAAATTAATTATTAATAAATTCAAACAAAAACAATGAAGAAAATTATTTTTGCCATGCTTTTGGCTTTGCCCATGAGCATGTTCGCACAGAAGATTGGACACGTAAACATCGATGCAGTGGCTCAGGGTATGCCTGAATATGCAGCCGCTCAAACAGAACTTCAGAATCTTGGCAAGCAGCTCCAAGAGGAGTTCCAGCGTAAGCAAACTGATTTCCAGACAAAGAATGATACTTATGAGAAGGAAAAGGCTACCCTCTCTGAAACTCTCCGTAATTATCGTGAACAGGAAATCCAGAAAGCTTATACTGAATTGCAGCAGTTTGCTCAGACCAGTGAACAAGAATTGCAGAAGATGGAACAAACCAAGATGGGTGAAATTCAGGAGAAAATCATGAAGGCTGTTGAAGAGGTAGGTGCCGCTGGCGGTTACGCCTACATCCTTCCTGGTAACGCCATCGCCTACATTGGTGCTGGTGCCTCTGACATCACCGACCAGGTGAAGGCCAAGGTGGGTGCGAAATAAAAAGTTTAGAGTATAGAGATTAGGGTTAGAGCATAGAGGTAACTACTGTATGAACAAAACACTCATACTCATCGTGCTGTTCTCTTGCGCAGGTTTTCTTTCTGCGCAAGAGACAGTGCTTTCTGTCTCAGACGATACGACCCAGCAGCCTGTCTTCCAGCCACGTCCTTTTGGCTATCTTTCTTGGAACGATGTGCTTCGTGCGATGCCTGACTATATACAAGCACAGAAAAGTATCGAAGAATTGAAAAAGACTTGTGACGAAGAGATGGAACGTGCCGAGCAGGAGTTCTCCAAGAAGTTTGCTGAGTACATCGACGGACAGAAGACCTTCCCTGAAAACATCATGCTCAAGCGCCAGAAGGAACTGCAGTTGTTGATGGATCAAAGCCTTCAGTTCAAGCAGGAGGCGATGGAAATGCTTCAAAAGGCAGAGGCTGAAATCATGGATCCGATCCATGCCAAGCTGCAGGAAGCCATCATTGCTGTGGGCAAGAAGCACAATTACGCCTACGTCCTCAACACCGATGCCAACGCTTATCCTTACATTGGTGAAGATGGAGAAAACTGCACCGACGCAGTGTTGATACAATTGGGAGTTAGATAGGAGCAAGGGGCAAGATTTATGGGATCTATAGGTATCTTTGATTCTGGTTATGGAGGTTTGACCATCCTCGATGGCATCCGAAACCGTATGCCCGAGTATGATTACATCTACCTCGGTGACAATGCGCGTGCCCCATACGGTACGCGTTCTTTCGATGTGGTGTATGAGTTCACCCTTCAGGCTGTCAAGAAACTCTTCGAGATGGGTTGTCCACTTGTCATCTTAGGATGTAACACCGCCTCTGCCAAAGCCCTGCGTTCCATTCAGCAAAAGTATCTGCCTACAGCAGCGCCAGACCGTCGCGTATTGGGTGTGATCCGTCCTACAGCAGAAGTGGTGGGCGAACTCTCCCATACCAAACATATTGGGGTGCTTGCCACCGAGGGTACCATCAAATCCCAATCTTATAATCTGGAAATTGAGAAACTCTACCCTGACTGCAGAGTTGTGGGGCAAGCCTGTCCCATGTGGGTGCCCTTGGTCGAGAACAACGAGTTCGACAAACCTGGTGCTGACTATTTCGTCAAGGATTCTCTTCAGAAACTCCTCAATCAGGATCCCCTCATCGACACCATTATCCTTGGCTGCACTCATTTCCCCCTCCTCCTCAACAAAATCAACCAACAACTCCAATTCCTCAACCCTCAACCCTCCATCAAACTCATCCCCCAAGGTCAATACATAGCCACCAGCCTTGAGGACTATCTTCGCCGCCATCCAGAAATGGACCAACGGCTCACTCGTGGTGGCACCTGTCAATATCTCACTACTGAGTCAGCGACCAAGTTCCGTGAAAGTGCCAGCCTCTTCCTCCACGAGGAAGTCAACGTACAGCACATTACTTTAAATTAACTTGAATGCGTCTTATTGCGGCAGGCCGCCGAAAGAAAAATATGAAAAAACAATGAAAAATAAATAAAAATATATCTACAAAATCTTCCAAATCCTCCCAATCTACCGCGCAGCGGTGTAGTAGAAAAGAACTACGCCGATAAATCGGCAGATTAAGAAGATTTGGAAGATTTTCTGTTAGTCGGGATGACGTGACTTGAACACGCGACCCCTACGTCCCGAACGTAGTGCGCTACCAACTGCGCCACATCCCGATTCTTTCGAGGTGCAAAGGTACGAATAAGTGAGAACAATACAAAGGAAATAAAGTTTTTTTTACTTTTATTGTCGAACGAGAGCGCCTTCGACGAAGCCAACGCTATGGATTTTTTCCGAATTTTGCAAACCAAATGTTGCAACTCTTTTGAAAAAACACTAAAAAAAGGCACTTAAAATGATAAATAAATGAAAAAAGGAGGAAAAGAAGGGCATACATCTTTGCCTAACGGAGAGAAATTCCTACCTTTGTACTTGATTTGTGAGCGTCCGTGTGGAAATGAATCCGCATGGAGGCTAAAAAGAATCGTTAATACGGTAAAAGTAGAAAGAGATTTAATTATTCACTTTATAAACACAAAAAGTACTATGGCATTAGATTTGACAAAGTATGGTATCACTGGTTCCACAGTGATTGCGCACAATCCTTCTTACGAGGAACTCTACAAGGCTGAAGTTGACCCATCTCTCACTGGTTATGAGGTTGGTCAGGAAACTGAGCTGGGTGCAGTGAACGTGATGACTGGTGTCTTCACAGGTCGCTCTCCTAAGGATAAGTACATCGTTGATAACGATGAGAGCCACGACAACGTATGGTGGACTTCTGACGCTTACAAGAACGACAACCACCCCATGTCTGAGGAAACTTGGGCAAAGGTAAAGGAAATCGCCATCAAGGAGCTCTCCAACAAGCAGCTCTATGTAGTTGACGCATTCTGTGGTGCCAACGAAGCTACTCGTCTGGCTGTCCGCTTCATCGTGGAGGTTGCTTGGCAGGCTCACTTCATCAAGAACATGTTCATCCAGCCAACTGAGGCTGAATTGGCAAGCTTCGAGCCTAACTTCGTAATCTTCAACGCTTCTAAGGCTAAAGTGGAGAACTATCAGGAACTCGGCCTGAACTCAGACACTTGTGTTGCATTCAACACCAAGAGCCGTGAGCAGGTGATCATCAACACTTGGTATGGTGGTGAGATGAAGAAGGGTATGTTCTCTATGCAGAACTACTACCTCCCACTCAAGGGCATCGCTTCTATGCACTGCTCTGCCAACACCGACATGGAAGGTAAGAACACCGCCATCTTCTTCGGTCTCTCTGGTACAGGTAAGACCACTCTCTCTACCGATCCTAAGCGTCTCCTCATTGGTGATGACGAGCACGGATGGGATGACGAGGGCGTGTTCAACCTCGAAGGTGGTTGCTACGCTAAGGTGATCAACCTCTCTAAGGAGAACGAGCCTGACATCTATGGCGCTATCAAGCGTGACGCTCTCCTCGAGAACGTGACTGTAGATAAGGAAGGTAAGATTGACTTCGCTGACAAGAGCGTGACTGAGAACACTCGCGTATCTTATCCTATCGACCACATCAACAACATCGTGAAGAAGGTGGCTGGCAAGAGCGCAGGTCCTGCTGCTAAGAATGTGATCTTCCTCTCTGCTGACGCATTCGGTGTGCTGCCTCCAGTGTCTATCCTCACTCCTGAGCAGACTCAGTACTACTTCCTCTCTGGTTTCACTGCAAAGCTCGCAGGTACAGAGCGTGGTATCACTGAACCAACTCCAACCTTCTCTGCTTGCTTCGGTCAGGCTTTCCTCGAGCTGCACCCAACTAAGTATGCTGAGGAACTCGTGAAGAAGATGCAGAAGAGCGGTGCCAAGGCCTACCTCGTGAACACTGGTTGGAACGGTACTGGCAAGCGTATCTCTATCCCAGACACTCGTGGTATCATCGACGCTATCCTCGACGGTTCTATCCTCAAGGCTGAGACCAAGAAGATTCCATTCTTCGACTTCGAGGTTCCAACATCTCTGCCAAACGTGAACCCAGCCATCCTCGACCCACGCGACACATACGCTGACGCATCTGTATGGGAAGAGAAGGCAAAGGATCTCGCAGGCCGCTTCATCAAGAACTTCAACAAGTACACTACCAACGAAGCTGGTAAGGCTCTTGTTGCTGCTGGTCCAAAGCTCTAAAAGTGAAGCTTGCAAACCTTTAGCTCAACGAAGTTAAACTTATATCATTTATATTGGAAGTGGCATCCGAAACGATTCGGATGCCACTTTTTTGTATATTTTTCAACTGTCAACTGTCAACTGTCAACTAAAAGTCGTACCTTTGTCCCGTAAAGACAGACAACCCATGGCAAAACAAAAGTTTTATGTAGTTTGGAACGGAGCCGAAGACGGAGTCTATACCTCGTGGGAAGCTTGCAAGGAGGCAGTAGAAGGCTTCTCAGGTGCGAAGTACCAGTCGTTCAAGACGGAAGCTGAAGCAGAAGAGGCCTTTGAGATGGGGTATGATGCTTGGAAGGAGAAGGAGAAGACCCTCCCTTCACCCTCCCTACAGGGAGGGAATAGTATCTCTGCAAACCAGAAAACGGACGAATCAGGTAACGACTCCCTCCCTTCAGGGAGGGCGGGGGGAGAGTCTGCCATCGCTGTCGATGCTGCTTGTAGTGGCAATCCAGGGATGATGGAGTATCGTGGGGTGTATCTGCGCACAGGGAAGGAGATTTTCCACTATGGACCCGTGTGGGGCACGAATAACATCGGGGAGTTCTTGGCGATTGTTCATGGACTGGCCTTGCTGAAACAGAAAGGGTTGGACACGATGCCCATCTATAGCGACAGCGTGAATGCCCAGTTGTGGGTGAAGCGGAAACAATGCAAGACCACGTTGGAACGGAACGAAAAGAGCGAAGGTCTTTATCAACTCATCGAACGGGCAGAGAACTGGTTGAGGAACAACACTTACCAAAATCCCATCATCAAGTGGCCCACTGAAGAGTGGGGCGAAATTCCTGCCGACTTCAACCGCAAACGCGGAAAACATTAAAAAATCTTCCAAATCCTCATAATCTACCGCGAAGCGGTGTAGTGGAAAAAAACTACGCCGATAAATCGGCAGATTGAGAAGATTTGGAAGATTTGTGTGATCTTTAAAGTCCGGAGTTAACAAGCAATCAACCTGCGGGAAGCAGGCCGGTCAGCGTCAAGAAGCGGGTCGGCCATCGTCAAGAAGAGGGTGAGCCAGCGTCAAGAAGCGGGTTGGAGAGTACAAAGAGGACAGCGTTCCGTTGCGGATAAATGAATACAGATTGGACGAATTAGGAGTCTTATTGCGGCAAGCCGCCGAAAGAAAAAAATGAAAAAATAGGGAAAAACAAATAAAATTAGAGATGTTTTTTTATATTTTTACTTGTTTTTCATTATTTTATCTTCGGCGGCTTGCCGCTACAAAAAATTCCGCGAGATATGTGAAATCTGTGGCAATAAAGCGAAAAGATTTGATACATTTTCTTTAGATTTTGTAAACAAAATGTTAAAAAATGGAGAAAAGTTGGTTTTTCCCCCTGTTTTCTATTGTAGTATTCATAGATAATCCATATATTTGCCCCGAAAGAAGTTAAAAGAAGTTAGTAGTACACAATATTAATATAAACAAGAAGATGCACAACACGAATACCAATCATCGATTCTTGGGAGTGTCCCGCAGATGGAGGATAGGGCTCTTTGTGTTGTTCATCTGTAGTTTACCCATCCTCTCCTTGCAGGCACAGCAGATGGTGGCCGACACCTTGTCCATCCGTTTCCGACTCGACAGCATCCGCATCGACATGGGTTA
>JBGUMY010000009.1:0-1613 GCA_045117095.1 Bacteroidaceae bacterium
ATCACTACTACGACAAGCTGGTTGGCTACCACATCTTCGACGAGATGCCTAACTACAAGGGGCAAGTGATGATTGTCTATGGCGACAAAGACCCCATTGCTGCTGGTGACCACATGGAACGTGCCAAGAAGACCTATCAGAACTGTGAGGTGAACGTGGTGCAAGGCGGTGCCCACGGATTTCCTGAATCATCCACCCACGTCAAGGCCAACGACTTTATTGTCAAGTTCTTGAAAGGGAAATTATAGACAAGACAGCTGGCAACAGCAAAGAATGAACGCGGAGTGAAAGTCTCCCTCAAAAACAATAATATGAAAAAAAGACTATGGATGATGCTGGTCATCGCCCTGACAGCAATGGGTGCACGGGCTGACCAGATGAAGACGGAGGATGGGGGCTTCCCCATCGTGACGGACAAAGTGGTGGCAACCATCGTGTATGACAAGGAGAGCGATCACCCTGTGGTGGGTGTGGTGGCCGAGGCGTTGAGTGGCGACATCCAGATGGTGACGGGCAAGAAGCCTGTGGTGACCACGGCGTTGGAGGCTGGACAATACCCCATCGTGATGGGCACATTGGGACACTCTGCGCTGATTGACCAACTTGTAAAGGAGAAGAAGGTGGATGTAACAGGCATCGAGGGGAAATGGGAGGCCTACACCATCCAAATCGTCAACTCCCAACTCTCAACTCCCCAAAGGCTCTTGGTCATCGTGGGCAGCACTCCACGTGGCACGGCCTACGGAGCCTTCGAGGTGTCGCGTCGCATTGGCGTGTCGCCATGGGTGTGGTGGGCTGATGTGGTGCCCAAGCATCAGGATGTGCTGGAGTGGAAAGAGAGTGACCAAATGACCTCGAAGGAACCCAGCGTGAAGTTCCGTGGCATCTTCATCAACGATGAGGATTGGGGGCTCAAGCCTTGGGCAGCAGCCAAGATGGACACGGACATCAAGAACATCGGTCCACGCACCTACGAACGTGTGTTTGAGCTCCTCCTGCGTCTGCGTGGCAACATTCTTTGGCCAGCCATGCACAAGGTGAGTCAGGCTTTCTGGACGATAGCGGAGAACCCTCAGTTGGCGCGACGCTACGACATCGTGATGGGAAGCAGTCATTGCGAACCGATGTTGCGCAACAACGTGGGTGAGTGGACATGGGACGGCGCCACCTACAACTATGCCACTAATGCCAAACAGGTGCAGGAGTACTGGCGCCAACGTGTGGAGGAGTCGAAAGACATGGACGTGATGTACACCCTCGGCATGCGAGGCGTTCACGACGGAGCCATTCAGGGCTACAAGGGTGCCTCCAACATCGCCTCTGGCCTGAAGGACATCATCAGCTTTCAGCGCAGTCTCATCCGCGACATCGTGAGTGAGGACGTGACCCAAGTACCTCAGACCTTCATCCCCTACAAAGAAGTGCTCGATGCCTACAACGCAGGCTTGCAGGTGCCAGAGGACGTGACGCTGACCTGGGTGGACGACAACCACGGTTTCATCCGTCAGATGCCCACAAAGGCCGAACAGCGTCGCAAGGGCAGTCATGGCATCTACTACCACCTCAGCTACTACGGCAAACCGCAGGACTACCTGTGGCTCTCCACCATCGGC
>JBGUMY010000010.1:0-4531 GCA_045117095.1 Bacteroidaceae bacterium
TGAACCACCTCGACGGACTGAATCTGGTCGGCACGCAGACGGGTGAGTTCGCTCTTGTCCTGCATCCTGCGTCCGTTGATATAGACCTCGGCATTGCCACGTCCCAACACCTTGACGGCACCGTCACGCTCAGCCTCCACCGATGGCACCTTGCTCAGCATGTCGGAGGCTGTACCTGCTTTCTCCAAGATGGTTCCTGCCACTGTGGTACACATGGCATCACCCTTCACAAAAGTCTTGGGCAGTTGGCTCTTTACCACCACCTCGCCGAGCATTCGCGTGTCTTCCTTCATCTGGATGGTCAATCCGTCGGCAGCCTTGGTGTCGAGGTAGAGGGTTTCATAGCCTACGCAAGTCACCTTGAGCAGGCCACTCTTCTGGTCGGTCGGAAACTTAAAGGCGCCCTGCTCGTCAGTCATGGCTCCCTGCACAAAAGCAGAGTCGGGCATCGACAACAGCACCACATTCACATAAGGCATCGGTTCGCCATTCTCGTCAATCACGCGTCCACCAAAATCATCCTTTTTGGCAAACCCTGTCACACTCATAATCGTTGCAGCCATCAATGCTGCCAGTCTTAAAATCATTGTTCTCATTCTTATTATTATAATGAATTATTGTCTGTTTGGCTGGAGCTTTCGTCCTTTTGACGCTGCAAAGTTATGGGGTATTTTTCGCCCCTGCAAATATATGGGATAGACAGCTGGCGTTTGTGATGAGTGACTAAATTTGTGGGATGAATGGCAGAAAATGGGATGAATAACAAGGGATAAGTAGACTTTTTCTCGCTTCACTTTTTCTGTTTTAATTTGTAACGTTGAGCCACACTCTAAGTGACTCACGCTTGAAAAAACTCAAATATATTTGGTTTTTTCCTCGCATAATCGTAACTTTGCCACCCGTATGAACAAAACGCTAAAAAATACAATCATAACCCGTGTTGTCAGCACCAGTTTCGTGGTGCTGGCATTAGCGGTGTTCAAACCTTTCGGACTGGATGTTTTGCATTGGATGGCATACGTTCATCTGTTTGTGATTTGGACAATGGGCATCGGCATCTGTATGCTGACAGATGTCATTCTGAACTATGTCTTCAAGAAACCTGTAGCATACAATCAAGGGGTAAACTACATCATCCGTCGCAATCTTTGGTTCCAATGCATCAACACGCCGCTGATTGCTCTGATGATATGTTTGTATCGCCATTTCATGCTGAGCGATCAGGTAGTGGGCAATCAACTCTCTTGGGGCAATTACTTGGAGACACTCGGCATCATCGCCTTTTGCTCCTTCGCTATCGGACTCTACTGGCGCTTCAAGTTCCGCAGCCGTTATTTAGCAGAAGAGTTGGCAGAAACGAAACTGCTGAACGAACAGTTGCAGCGCTTGCAAAAGGATGAGACACCACAGCCTGTCGCAGCCGTCGCAGAGACACAACAGGAGGAGACAGTGGTAAAACCCTCTTCCACTATTGTGCTGACAGGTACGACCAGCGAATCCATCACGCTCGAATGGCCCAACCTTCTTTACATCGAAGCGGTGGGCAATTATGTGAAAGTGTATCAAGTACACGAGGGTCAAGTGCGTTCAGACATGCTTCGTGCCACCTCCAAGCAAATGGAGGATGATCTGCAAGCCTATCCGATGATCGTCCGTTGCCATCGTGCCTTCCTTGTCAACCTCGGACAAGTGGAGCGAATCGTCTCCAATGCTGGCTCCATGCAATTGTTCATCAAGCATTGCCACGAATCCATTCCTGTCTCACGCAGCCACATGGCTGGCGTCAAGGCATCCATCAAGAGGGAATAAAGACCTTGCATAGATAAAAAAGGCGATTCTGTCACAAGCATATCATCCTTGTAGCAGAATCGTCTTTTTAATTTCCCTTTAACTCAACTTGTGAACCTTTTAGCTCAACAAAGTCCAAGTTGAATTACAGCGGATAGTTCTCGAAATCGTAGAGAACGGTAGAGAGGTAGCGTTCACCTGTGTCTGGCAGAAGTGCCACGATGACCTTGTCCTTGTTGGCAGGATCTTTGGCAAGCTGAGTGGCTGCATAAGCCGATGCGCCAGAAGAGATGCCGACGAGCAGACCCTCAGCAGCAGCAATTTTACGACTGGTCAGGATGGCAGCATCGTTGGGAGCCTTGAAGATTTCATCCACAGCGTTGCGGTCGAAAGTCTTGGGAATAAAGCCTGCACCGATACCCTGAATTTTGTGAGCACCTGGAGCCTCACCACTGAGTACTGCTGATGTCTCTGGCTCAACAGCCACAATCTTGATGTTGGGGTTCAGTTCCTTGAGGCGCTTGCCGATGCCACTTACCGTACCGCCTGTTCCGACGCCTGCCACAAAGATGTCAATCTTGCCATCAGTATCACGCCAGATTTCCTCAGCGGTAGTGGCATAGTGAGTGGCAGGGTTGGCAGGGTTCTCAAACTGCTGCAGAATGATGGAACCAGGGGTGTTGTCGCGCAGTTCCTCGGCCTTAGCGATGGCACCCTTCATGCCGGCAGAACCAGGAGTGAGCACAACGGTAGCTCCGTAGGCCTTGACGAGGTTGCGGCGCTCGATGCTCATGGTTTCAGGCATCGTGAGGATGAGCTTGTAGCCCTTCACAGCGCTGACGAAAGCGAGACCCACACCTGTGTTGCCAGAGGTTGGCTCGATGATGGTAGCACCTGGCTTGATGACACCACGCTTCTCGGCATCCTCAATCATGGCGAGGGCGATGCGGTCCTTTACTGAGCCTGCTGGATTGAAGTATTCGAGCTTAGCGACAATATTGGTGCTGAGGTTCTCCTTCTTGGAATATGCGTTGAGCTGAAGGAGCGGAGTGTTGCCCACGAGTTCTGTGAGCTGTTTTGCGATTTTAGCCATAGTTATGAAGTTTTTTGTTTGTTGATTGCTTTTGATGGTGCAAAGGTAGTAATAATATATAGATGTGTAAAGTTTTTAGGTAGAAAAGGGAGGCAAAATACCATCATTGTGGTACGTCGCCCACCCTTTTCGTACCCTCTTTGTAGGACAAGACTCCGAATGGAGAGAGTCACCCAGCGTTTGGACTGGTTATGGGATTTGATTGAATGCTTGGTCGAGGTCGGCGATGATGTCGTCGATATGCTCCACACCAACAGAGAGGCGGATAGTGGTTGGAGTGATATGCTGCTCAGCCAGTTCCTCAGGACTCAACTGTGAGTGAGTGGTGGTGTATGGATGGATGACGAGTGACTTCACATCAGCCACATTGGCGAGAAGTGAGAAAATCTGGAGCGAGTCGATGAATTTCCAAGCGTCCTCCTGTGTACCCTTGATCTCGAACGTGAAGATGCTGCCGCCACCATTGGGGAAGTACTTCGTGTAAAGGTCGTGATCTGGGTGAGAGGGAAGCAATGGATGGCTCACGCTCTTCACCTTCGGATGCTGATTGAGGTATTCAACCACCTTCTGTGCGTTGTAAGAGTGGCGCTCAATACGGAGTGGGAGTGATTCGACACCCTGCAGGAGAATCCATGCGTTGAAGGGAGAGATCGTCGAACCTGTATCGCGCAGAATGACGGCACGGATGCGGGTAACGAAGGCTGCAGCACCTGCCACATCAGCAAACACAGCACCATGATAGGATGGATCGGGCTTGGCGATGGTGGGATATTTGTCAGCGTTGGCTTTCCAATCGAACGTGCCAGCATCCACAATCACACCACCAAGAGAAGAACCATGTCCGCCGATGAACTTGGTGGCAGAGTGAACCACCACGTCGGCTCCATGCTCAATAGGACGGAAGATGATGGGTGCGAAAGTGTTATCGACAATCACAGCCACATGATGCTTGTGGGCAATCTCAGCGATGGCATCCAGATTGGTCACGTCGCTGTTGGGATTACCAAACGTCTCCACATACACAGCCTTGGTGTTGGGCTGGATAGCGGCTTCGAGTGCCTGGAGGTCGTTCACATTGATGATGGTATTGCTCACACCCTGCGTAGAGAGCGTATGGGTGATGAGGTTGTAGGAACCGCCGTAGAGGTTGTCGGCTGCCACGATGTGGTCACCGTTCTGGGCGATGTTCTGAAGTGCGTATGTGATGGCAGCGGCACCTGAAGCTACTGCGAGACCAGCCACACCCCCTTCGAGGGCAGCGACGCGCTCCTCAAACACGCTCTGGGTCGTGTTGGTCAGACGACCATAGATGTTACCTGCATCGCGAAGGCCGAAACGGTCGGCTGCGTGCTGTGAATTACGGAACACGTAAGATGTGGTTTGATAGATAGGCACAGCGCGTGAATCGGTTGCTGGATCTGGAGTCTCTTGACCTACATGGAGTGCCAATGTTTCGATGTGATAATTCTTTGCCATAGTTGTGAAGTTTTTTTATTGATGAATATTTTAATTATTTCTGTCGTTTGTCCCTCATTTTGGGCTACGATAGGCGAGCCTTTCTTGAAAGACGCTGCAAAGGTACGACGTTTGGAAAAAACGCCAATGAAAAAACTTCTATTTTAGAAAACGTATCTAAAACTACTATGAAAT
>JBGUMY010000011.1:0-1968 GCA_045117095.1 Bacteroidaceae bacterium
GAGAGAGCGCTTGGTCTGATTCGGGGCAAAGACAAAGGCTTCGGCAACGAGACAACGCTGACGGAGCGTATCGACATAGAGGTAGGAAACGAAGGGACCGCCCATGGCATCGTTGCGCATATCCCAAAGACCGCGCATGATGAGACGGTGGGGGAATTTCTTATCGCTTTGAGCACCACGATTTTCATTTTGAGCACCACGATTTTCCTTTTGAGCGACATGACGGTTCAGGTCATTGATTTCGTCGAGAATGACGGTGCGGTGATCGGTTTCCATCCACTGACCTTCCTTTCCGCCCGGGATGTTGACGCGGAGCATCGAGTCACGAAGCGTCTCGAAGGCGGAAATCTCGGAGAGCGGGAACGAGTAGAGGCAGAGGTTCTGGCGGAAATCCCGTTCGGAGGCAGCAGCCCAAAGAAAGTCCTGGGCTATCTTCATGTCGCTGATGTCCTTGGGCACATGGATGGAGATGCCGAACTGCTCACGGGCTTGTCGCAGGACGACATCGCTGTGCGACTTGCTGAGCAGCGCGCGTTCACGCGAAAATTCCTGCTCGTTGAACTGGGCGAGGATGTCCTTCTCACGGGCTTGGAGCAGCGACAGCAGGGCTTGGTCGTTGGGAGCATACAGGCCGATGATGACCTGCGGACGGGCAAAGACATTGCGATCCAGCGTCATCTCGGGCTTGGCATGCTTGGCACCGATTTCGACGACGAGGACATTCGAATACGTCCGGAATGTCCCGGTGAAGTCTTTCGGGTAGATGTAAGTGATGCGGAAGTGGGATTCTGCCTGCGGAAGTCCCGGAATAGGTTGCTCCACCGACGAGACGAACATCTGCCCCACACTGGTTTTCAACCAATCCTTATCGGCCACAACGAGGAGTTCGTAGGGCGCGGACTGAGCCTTGCCGACCTTCCTGGGCTTCTCTCGATGGGACGGATCACAAGAGAAGAGGAGCAGCAACAGAAAGAAGAAAGAGACGTAACGCATAATATATATTTTATTTCTTATCCATCAGCCGATACACCTCGCTGCCGCAGAGGAGGAAGCAGCCGAGGCCATAGTCGTCGAAGTCGGGTTCGAACGTGTAGGTGACGGGTTGCGAATCCTTCGGTTCCTTGCCAGTGCCCTGCACATAGCCGAGGAATCCGTCGTCGTGCAGACAAGTCGTGACCATCGCCTGCCACGAGCGGAGAATCAGCGGGAGATACTTCTTCTTGGGCAGATATTTGTGGCGGACACCCCATGCCATGCCGTAGATGAACAGGGCCGTGCCCGTGAGTTCCGGTCCGCCGAAATGCGTCTCGTCATGGAGCGACACATTCCAGAAACCATCCGGCCGCTGGCATTTCACCAACGCGTCCGACATCCTCCGGAAGTCGCTGAGATAATCCTGATAGTGCGCATCCTCACCGATATTCGTCCACTTCTTCGTGCCCAGAGGTTCAAAATACTGCGGAGCCTCAGCGTCCTTCGCCACCAGCATCGCATCCATCGCCCTGACGAGCGCCGCATACACCCATCCATTGCCACGGCTCCAGTAGCAGTCCTCACCGTTCGGCTCCTTGTAGGGCGGCACGAAATCCGCATCACGCCACCAGAGTCCATCCTCCTGATTGAAGAGTCCGCCGCCGATCTTGTTCCGCGACGTCTCGTACATGGCCCACCCCTGCTCCGCATACTTGGCAGCCGTCTTGTCGCCGCTGAAATGCTGCAGCCGAGTCAGTTTGCTCAGCACGGGAAGCCCCATCTGAATGGCGTCGATCCACGTCCAGTCCCCCTTCGAGCCACTCGATTTCGTCTGACTGCCAGCCACCCAAGGCACATCGTGAGCGGCCAGCAGATTGTCCATGCACTCGATGGTCGGCGCCAGCAACAGCTCCGAGCCCCGCACCCCATCCTCACGCTACCGTTCCTGGGCCGAGGAAGACGTGGAGCGGATGTACTGATAGATGTCCAGATACG
>JBGUMY010000012.1:0-4845 GCA_045117095.1 Bacteroidaceae bacterium
TCTCCACACAGAGCGTGTGAAGGAGTTCCATGACTATGCTGGTTGGAAGGGTTTTGGTTTGGAGAATGGAGGTTTCGATGGCATTGCTGTGAAGGCTGGTGCCAAGTACGACTTCTCTGTATTCTTCCGCAATATCGGCACTGCCAAGCAGGTACGTGTGGTGTTGGGTGTGCCACAGGGTTGGGGAAAAGATCCGAAGGTGTTGGCTGAGACAACCCTCGATGTCAACGGCTCAGATTGGAAGAAGTATGAGGCTGTGTTGACTTCTTCTGAAGATTGTGCCAATGCCATTCTACAGATTTTAGTGTTGACTCAGGGTGACTTGGATGTGGATATGGTTTCGCTGATGCCACAGGACACCTACAAGGGTCATGGTCTCCGCAAAGATTTGGCTGAGGCACTTGAAGGCCTGCAGCCTAAGTTCATGCGTTTCCCTGGTGGATGCGTGGTGCATGGTGGTGGCGACGGTTTCTGGGATACCTATCGTTGGAAAACGACCATCGGTCCTAAGGAGCAGCGTCGTGGCCTCAAGAACACATGGGGCTATCACCAGTCAATGGGTCTGGGTTACTATGAGTACTTCCAGTTCTGCGAAGACCTTGGTATGGAACCACTTCCAATCCTTCCTTGTGGCGTAAGCTGTCAGGGTACCAACGGTGGTTGGAACATGTGGCCAACTCAGGCACAGGATGCTTGTCCAATGGAAGAGATGGACGAATGGGTGAATGAAGCCCTCGACCTCATCGAGTGGGCAAATGGTGACGTGAACACCACTTGGGGTAAGAAGCGTGCTGAGCAAGGTCATCCCAAGCCATTTAACCTGAAATATCTGGGTCTCGGCAACGAGGAAAAGATTTCTCCAGAATTTGAGGAGCGCTTTAAATACATTTATGACCGCGTACGTGCGAAGTATCCTAACATTGTGATTGTCGGCACAGCAGGTCCAGGTTCTCACAAGGACAATCCTGATTACGAGAATGGTTGGAGAATCGCTAATGAGATTGGAATCGATGTGCTGGACGAGCACTACTATGAGCCTCGTGACTACTTCCTCAACAACCAGCAGAACTACGACAACTACCCACGTGACCGCAAGACTAAGGTGTATCTAGGTGAGTATGCTGCCAAGGACAAGAAGATGGCTGATGCGCTCTATGAGGGACTCTACCTCTTGGGGATCGAACGCAATGGCGATGTCGTGACAATGACAAGTTATGCTCCTCTCTTCTGCAAGAAGCAGCACGAAAGCTGGAACCCTGACCTCATCTACTTCGACAACGAGCGTGTCATCCTCACTTGCAGCTACTATGTGCAGCAAATGTTTGGCACCACCGCTGGTGACTATTACTATGGTGATGTGGCTAAGTTCGAAGGTGGCGACAAGTTCCAGGGTACTTCGGCTGTGCTCAACACCGAAAAGGGTGAACTTTACATCAAGCTCATCAATGCAGCAGAGGAAGCCAAGACCGCTACTATCGACTTGAGCAAGTTCAAGGGTTTTGGAGCAACGGCACCAATGACAACCATCTCCGCATCGTCTCTCGACACAGAAAACAACTTCGATGCGCAGCCTGTATCACCTCAGACCAAGGACATTAAAGTGAGCAAGAAGATGAAGCTCACGGTTGAGCCTCGTTCTGCCAATGTGATTCGTCTGAAAGTGAAGTGATGGAACGGTTAAGAGTTGAGGGTGTTGCAGGAAGAGCCCACTCTTGACTTTTAGGAAATATTGAATACGACTGCGGAGCCTCTGGTAGGTTCCGCAGTCTTTGTGTTGGGAATTAGCTCCATTTGCCATCTCCACATTCCACTTTTTGTTTTTTCTTTTTTGTTTTGTTCTCACTTATTAGATAAAAATCTCACGTTCGGGAAAGAAAACAAGCTTTCCATTCTCTCACTTATCCGAATTTTTCGTAACTTTGCCGCCATAAAACCTATACAACCATGAGAAAGAGAGCTAACTATATCCAGAGCATTGAGATCAAGGCTCTGTGGAAGGGGGGCAGGCACATTGTCTGGAACCTCCAACCTGACGTGAACATTCTCAGTGGCATCAATGGAGTGGGCAAGAGTACCATCATTAATCATTCGGCTCGCACATTAGCGGAAATAGACCGTGATGAGATTGTGCCGAAGGATGCACCACAAGGTGTGACCATCAAACTGATGCCTGAAGATGCAACCTACATCAAGTTTGACGTCATCCGTTCGTTTGATCGTCCCCTGCTCCACAGCGACCTGTTGGAGAAGTTGTCGGATTCGCGTGTGAAGACCGAACTCGACTGGCAAATTTATCGCTTGCAGAAGCGGTTCCTCGACTATCAGGTAAACATAGGTAACCGCATCATCGAACTGCTGACCAGTGGTGACCCTGAAGACCAGTTGAAGGCTGCTGAAACGAGCGCGCCCAAGAAACAGTTTCAGGACATGATTGACGAACTCTTTGCCGACACCCACAAGAAGATTGACCGCAAGAGCAATGAGATACAGTTCTTACAAGGTACCCAAATCTTGACTCCTTACCAACTCTCCAGTGGTGAGAAGCAAATGCTGGCCATCCTGCTCACGGTGTTGGTGGAGAATCAAGAACCCTATGCTCTGCTGATGGACGAGCCTGAAATCTCGCTCCACATCGACTGGCAACAACGCCTCATCGACCTGATTCGTCAACTCAATCCCAATGCCCAAATCATCCTTTCCACCCACTCCCCCGCCCTGATTATGGACGGATGGATGGAGAATGTGACGGAGGTGGGAGATATCAGTAATTAAAATGGCCCGTCATCTCCTTTCCAACATATCATCCGCCTATATCGAGGCTGCGAACCGCTTGCGTCCCAAGAGGAAGAAGCGGAAGATTGTGGTGTATGTGGAAAGTTACGATGATATTTTCTTCTGGCGCAACGTACTGAGTGAGTTTGAGGATGAGCAGACGGCGTTTGAGGTGATGCTTCCCAGCCGCTCTAACCTCAACCGAGGTAAAAAGACGGCACTGATGAACAAATTGGGAGAGTCGTTGGGCAACTGCATGATTGCCTGTGTGGATGCAGACCTTGACTACCTGCTCCAACGCCAAACACCTTCCTCTGAGAAGATGCTCTCTAACCCTTACGTCATCCATACCTACGCCTATTCCATCGAGAGTTACCAGTGTTATGCACCCTCGTTGCACAACGTATGTGTGATGGCAACCCTCAACGATCGCAACCTCTTCAATTTCGAAGAGTATCTGCGGCAATATTCTGAAATCATCTACGAACTCTTCGTGTGGCTCATCTGGCTCCATCGACGGGGACGCTTCAATGACTTTCCGCTCAGCAACTTCAACAACATCATCGCTGTGGAACAGTTGAACATCTACAAACCCATCGAAGCTCTCGAACGGGTGCGCCGACAGGTGAACCGCAAACTCTCTTGGCTGCAACAGCACGTGAAGGAAGCCAAGGGCAAACTTACGGCTCTCAAACAGGAACTCGCTGACTTAGGGTTACACAAGGAGAACACCTACCTCTTCATCCAAGGCCATCACCTGATGGAGAACGTGGTGGACGCTGCCATCACACCTGTTTGCACCATTTTGCGAAGAGAACGTGAGAAGGACATCAAACTTTTGGGACGTAACAACACCAAGCAAATGAACAACGAACTGGCCTGCTATTCCCACATCCAGTTTCAGCCTGAACAGATGTTGCGTCGCAACACCCAATACAAAGACTGCGAAATCTACCAGAGGCTCCGCAGTCATATTCAGCATTTCCTACAAAGTCAAGAGTCTGCCCTTCACGCAACTCCCTCCACTCTACCCCAGTCCATCACATCACTTTCAAACGAATCACATGTACAGGACGAGGCTCAACAATGAGTTTCATCGTCTTATTCCCCTATAATTGTTACGACCAACGCTCTTGCTCCCCCATAATTCCTGTATTCACAAAAATAGATTCCTTGCCAAGTCCCCAAATTCAAACGACTATTTGTGATAGGAATGGTCAGGCTCACACCGCTGAGTGTTGACTTGGCATGGGCAGGCATGTCATCGGAACCTTCCAATGTGTGCTCATATTCAGGAAGGTTTTGAGGCACAAGACGGTTGAAAATGGTTTCCATGTCAATACGAACGTCTGGATCTGCGTTCTCATTGATGCTCAGTCCGCAACTTGTGTGTTTACAGAAGATGTTGATGATGCCCGTCTTTGGCAGTTTAGGCAACTGACTGAGTATCTCACCCGTCACAAGATGAAAACCTCTTGATTTGGGCTTCAGGGTTAATTCTAATTGTTGTATCATGTTATTCAATGATGGCTGTTTTTACTTTTAATTTTCCGACAAAAGTACGAAATAACAACGAATTTCTTGCAGTTCAAACGTAAAGATGTGTTATTGGAGCTATTTTCCGATGGAAATTGTGTAATTTTGTCGGCGATTTGAATTTCAGACCAATATGATTGCATCTAACAAGTCATACGCATTATTCTTTGACATTGACGGGACACTCGTCAGTTTTCAGACTCATGAGATTCCTTCTTCAACCATTTGGGCATTGACGCAAGCTAAAGCTAACGGATCACGGGTCTATATTGCCACAGGCCGTCCACCACTTATCATCACCAACCTGAAAGCCATCGAACATCTCATCGATGGCTATGTTACTACGAACGGCGCTTTGTGCTATGTGAGAGACGAATTGGTGGGTTGTCAGCCTATCCCCCAAAAAGACGTGCTGACTTGTGTGGAGGATGCGAAGGAGAAGGGCTATAGCCTAATTGTGGTAGGTCGCAAAGATGTAGCAGTTTTCGACCCAGCGGGGAATATAGAACGTATCTTCCATCAGATGTTGGCTGTCAA
>JBGUMY010000013.1:0-6907 GCA_045117095.1 Bacteroidaceae bacterium
CTTCGGGGGTTCCACAGGCTACCAGCTGTCCGCCACGATCGCCTCCGTCGGGTCCCATATCGATGACGTGATCGGCACACTTGATGATTTCCATGTTGTGCTCGATGATGAGGATGGTGTGTCCACGAGCGATGAGTGCGTTGAATGCTTCGAGCAACTTGTGGATGTCGTGGAAATGGAGACCTGTGGTGGGTTCGTCGAAGATGAAGAGGGTAGGTGTTGACTTCTCCTGACTCAGGTAATAGGCCAGTTTGATGCGTTGGTTCTCTCCACCTGAGAGGGTAGAGGAGGTCTGTCCCAATTTGATGTAGCCTAATCCCACATCTTGCAGGGGCTTCATCTTCTCCACAATCTTTTTCTGCTGATGTTTGGTGAAGAACTCAACGGCCTGATTGATGGTCATGTTCAGCATGTCGTAGGCATTCACACCTTGATACATCACTTCGAGGATGTCGTTTTTGAAGCGTTTCCCATGACAAGCCTCGCATTCCAGCACAAGGTCGTTCATAAACTGCATCTCTACTGTCACCGTGCCTTCTCCCTTGCATTCTTCGCATCGTCCTCCCTCTGCATTGAAGGAGAAATAGGCTGGGGTATAGCCCATCTGTTTGGCCAATTGCTGGCTTGCCAAGAGTTTGCGAATCTCATCCCATGCGCCAATATAGGTGACAGGATTGGAACGTGAGGAAGTGCCAATGGGGTTTTGATTGACGAAATCCACATGCTGAATCATATCGATGTCGCCTTCCAGTCCTGAGAAGAGTCCTGGCTTCTCTGCACTCTCACCCAAATGCCGTTTCAAAGCCAGATACAAGATGTCTCTCACCAACGATGATTTGCCTGAACCTGATACACCTGTCACACAGGTCATCACGTTGAGGGGAAATTTCACGTCGATGCCTTTCAAATTGTTGGCTCGTGCATTCTTCACAAGGATGTGGTTGTTCCAAGGGCGGCGGCTCTGAGGAATGGCGATTTGTTCGCGACCTGTGAGATAATCGAGCGTGTGGGAGAGCCCCCCGACTCCCGAAGGGGGAGGGCTGACGCGATGCTTCTCGTCAGATTCCCAATGCGATAGCTCTCCCCCGTCGAGGGTTGGGGGGCTTCCTGCATACATGATTTTTCCTCCCAATCTTCCTGCATCAGGACCAATGTCGATGATATAATCTGCTGCTCGCATGATTTCCTCATCGTGTTCCACCACGACAACCGTATTGCCCAACTGTTGCAGTTGTCGCAACACATGGATGAGGCGTTGGGTGTCTCTGGAGTGCAAACCGATGCTGGGTTCATCGAGGATGTATAGGCTGCCTACCAATGAAGACCCCAAGCTGGTGGCCAAATTGATGCGTTGGCTTTCTCCTCCTGAGAGCGAATTGCTCAGACGGGAGAGAGTGAGATAACTCAATCCCACATCGACCAGAAACTGTAAGCGACTCTTGATCTCCACCAACAGCCGTTTGGCAATCTTGGTCTCTTGGGGTGTCACTTTCAGGGTACGGAAGAATTCGTTCAGGTCTGTGATGGACAATTCACACAAGTCTGTGATGCTCTTGCCACCAATCTTCACATACTCAGCTTCTTTCTTCAATCGTCTTCCATGACAAGTGGGACATACGGTCTTGCCACGATAACGAGCCAGCATCACTCGATATTGAATCTTGTATTGGTTCTCCCTCAGCATGCGGAAGAATTCATCAATGCACACAGAGCAATTGCCCCATTCATTCTCTTCATACACTCCATGCCACAACACATCTTTCTGTCGTTGGGTGAGTTGGCTGTATGGGGTGAACACAGGGAAGTTCTCGTAGTTCTCAGCTCTCCTGACAAATTCCTTTTTCCATTCCGACATCTTGTCGCCTTTCCAACAAGCCACAGCTCCATCATAGACAGATAGGTCAGGGTCAGGAATGACCAAGCTCTCATCGATGCCGATGATCCTGCCATAGCCTTCACATTCAGGACAGGCTCCCACAGGAGAGTTGAATGAGAACATCTGGTCAGTAGGTTCCTCAAATTCGATGCCGTCTGCCTCAAATTTCAGCGAAAACTCATGTTCTTCTGAGTCTTTCCCCCCTTCGATGGGAGTTGGTGTGGGACTAAAGGACAAGATGCAATGGCCATCGCCTTCATAGAGGGCTGTTTGGGCAGAATCGACCAGACGATTGATTGTAGCTTTCTCATTCGCTACTTTCAGACGGTCGATGATCAAACGAATGGTTGACCCTTTCCTCTTCTCTCCCTCGTCATGGGGAGCAAGCAATTCCGTGATTTTCCTCACTTCCCCATCTACTTCCACTCGCTGGTATCCTGTCTTATAACAGATGTCCAATTGTTCTTCCAAGGTGCGTCCGTTTCTCACCACCAAGGGTGTCATCACCATCAGTTTGGTGCACTCCTCGTGGGCGAGCATACATTGGATGATGTCATCCGTCGTGTGTTTTTTCACCTCCTGCCCACTCACAGGCGAATAAGTGCGTCCGATGCGGGCAAAGAGCATGCGGAGATAATCATAAATCTCTGTGCTGGTGCCGACGGTGGATCGAGGATTGCGGCTGCTTACCTTTTGTTCAATGGCGATGGCTGGGGAAATGCCTTCGATGAAATCGCAGTCGGGCTTGGCCATGCGACCCAAGAACTGACGGGCATAGGTCGACAGGCTTTCCACATATCGCCTTTGTCCTTCAGCATAGAGCGTGTCGAATGCCAACGATGACTTGCCGCTGCCGCTGACACCTGTGATGACCACAAACTGATCGTGAGGAATCTGCACATCGATGTTCTTCAGGTTGTTCACCCTGCAACCCCTCACGCTGATGTAGTCCTTCAGGTCTGCTTTTCCTTTTTTTATTGCCACGATTTACTTCCCTTCTTATGAAAAGGAAGGGCAATCTGACTTGGATTGCCCTCCCGATTTTGTTATCTTCTTAATATCTTGCGACCGTTCTTGATGATAATGCCCTTATAGTTGGCATCCACTTTCTGGCCAGCCACATTGTAGATAGCATCATCGTCTGGTTTGATTGGAACCTGCAAGTCTGCGATGCCTGTGCTCTCTGTGAGAATCAGTTCCACCTTGTCGATGTTGCAGTTGGCTCCTGTGATGGTGAAGCGGAGAATTTGTTCACCAGCTTCCAGTTCCTTGGTGATGTTGCCTTTGACTACCTTGTAAGTGTCCCAGCTGTTGTTTCCAGTCTGAGGCACACTCACCTTGCCGATGTTCGTCACCTTGCCATCCTTCACCAGGCCGATGGTGAAGCCTGAGTTGGTGGTGCCTGACGATACGGTTGCCTCGAAGGCGTACTTGCCAGCTTCCTTCACATTGACGGTGTACTCCAACCATTCATCCTTGGCAGTATAGCCGATTGCTGTTCCATTGTTGCCTACGACAAAGTCAACACCTTCGCCGTCAGAACGGTAATCCTTATCGCCTTCTCGTTTTGTGTCCGAGTCGTGGAAGGAGAGTCCCTCGCCACCCTTGTCGAAGTTCTCAGCCTGGATGATGCCAGGAATGGCAATGGCTGACTTGTAAGGTGTCCGTTTGTTGTTGGCCTTGAGGGAATAACTGAAGACCTTCGAGATCTTTCCGTCTGTGTCAGTTGCTTCAGCCGTCACGGTATAAGTACCCTTCTCTGCTGGTTTATACGTTGTTTCGAACGGCGCCTCAGTCACAGTCTCCACCAACTGGTTGTTCACATAGAAGCTGACACTCTGGATGTTGGTAGCCGTTGTGTTTGCCTTGAGTGTGAGGCTCTCGCCTGCTGTACCCGTCTTTGGATCAGATGTGACAGAAACCTTGAGGTTGTTGTTCAGTTCGATGTGCTTGAACACCACCTTGTCGATGTCGCCGCTGTTGCCTGTCACATTGATGCGGAGGATGTGTTTGCCTTCAGCGAGGGAAACGAGCGTACGTCCATGCACAGGTACATAGTTGCTCCATGTGTTGTTGCCTGTCTGAGGCACAGCGATGGTTTCAGTCAGCGTTTCCGTCGCGCCATCCGTCTCAATTTCGAGCATGAAGGATGAACCTGTGGTGCCAGAAGACACGTATGCGTCATATTCATAGAGGCCAGCTTCCTTCACATTGACGGTGTATTCTAACCATTCGCCCGAATTGGTGTAGCCAATGGTGTATCCTACGCCATCCACTTTCTTGATGTCCACACCACCTGCATCGTTGCGATAAGAATTGCCGTTGCCATCCTTCTGATTGTCTGAGTCGTGGAAGGTGATGCCTTCGCCACCCTTATCGTAGTCCTCTGCCTCTACGGTGCCAGGCAGGGCTATTTCACCCTTGAAGGTGCTGCGTGGATTGTAAGCGGTGAAGGAACCTGTACGTTCATATTCATTACCTTCTGTATCCACCACCACAGCCTTCAGACTGTACTTGCCTGTAGCAGCAGGGGTGTATTCAGCCTCGTATGCCCCATCCTTTGTTTTCTCATTCACAGAAGAAGGCTCTGTGATGGTGGCATATTTCACGTTCTTCACGTAGAGGTCGATATGGTCGATGGTCTTGGTGCGCAGACGTGCATTGACGGTGATGGTGAGAGGCTCTCCCTTGGTAGGTTTGAGGATAGAAGGTTTGATGTACACAGATGCCTCCTTCTTGAAGCCTGGGAAGGGGCTCTTGGCATTCTTGGCTTTTTCCGTCCCCATGTATTCGCGCAGCCAAGTCATCGCAGGACGGTCTTTGCCATCCTTGATGATGCCTGAGTTTCCGTTGCTTGTCCATGTGTGGCCATAGATGTAGCCCCACAGGGTGATGCCTGCACAGTAGTCAGCTTCCCATATGTAAGGAATCTGCTCCTTGTAGCGCTGCAACTGCAATGCGTCATCCTCCGTACCGATGTCATATTCTGTGCTGTACATGGGCATCTGCAGTTCTCTCTGAAGTCTGTCCATTGATGACTTGAACTTGCTGAAGTCGCAATCGGTCAGGTCATGCGACTGACATCCGTAGGCATCGATGGGAGCACCTGCGTCACGAATCGTGGTCACCAAAGTGATGAACTGGTCGGTGTTCCATTGGAAAGTGTTGTAGTCGTTATACACGAGGATGGCATCAGGCCAACGTTCGTGTGCCATTTCAAATGCCTTGACAATCCAGTCGAAGCCTGTCTTACCGTCACCCCCAAGAGCAGCCTTGTAAGGAGCTGGTGCATGTCCGGAAATGGCCTCGTTCACCACATCGATGATTTCAAGGTTGGGGTAGTGCTTCTTCACGCCGTCAAAATACTCCGCGATGGCTTTGGCCTGCTCCGAAGTGGAGAGGTTGTTGATCCAGCCAGGGTATTGGGAACCCCAAATCAGCGTATGATACTTGAATGGGAATTTATGCTGCTTGGCATAGTTGGCAGATCTGTCTGCATTGCCGAAGCTGAAATTGCCTCGGCTGGGTTCAATGGCATCCCATTTCGTCTCATTCTCAGGCGTGATCTGGTTCCACAAGGTGTAGAACTTCTCATTGCCGTAATCCACATTGTAATTTGTGGTGATGTTGCCCAAAAACTTGTCTGGGTTGGATGATAGCTGTGCTTTGGCCCCTACACAGAAGAGGCAAGTTGCTAAAATGGTAAAGTAAATAGATTTCATGTTTGTTATACTTTGTAAATTCGATGTAAAGGTACAACTTTTTTATGATATAACCAAGAAATGCACGAATAATTCGATGAAACCAACGAAAAATCCCATTTCTTTTGCCTTTGTGCTCACTTCTTTGTACCTTTGAAGCCGATTATGGAAAAGTCTGCTTCGATTCTTCGTCTTTGCAGCATGCTGTCATTGCTGTTGTTTTGTGCCTGTAGCGAACATCGCACACCGGTGGTGCTGACAGACGGGGAGTGCTTTCGTGAGGGTGATTTGGTGTTGCGTTGTGGGTATGGAGCCGAGAGTCAGGTGGTGACGGAGGCGAGCCAATCAGCCTACTCCCACATTGGCATCCTTCATCGCGATTCGCTGACAGACGGCTGGATGGTCATTCATGCTGTGCCAGGGGAGGCAGAGAAGGATGAACCTGAATATGTGAAGTGTGAGCCGTTGTCGCGTTTCTACGCTGCTGACAGAGCGATGTGTGGCGCTTGGATGAGGGTTGATTGTCCTGACAGCATCGCATCGGCAGCAAGTCGTTACGCTTGGCAGAAAGCGGAGGCACGGGTGGAGTTCGACAATGACTATCAACTCTCCGACACAACCTTGCTCTACTGCACGGAACTGGTCTGGCAGGCTTATCTCCATCAGGGTATCGACCTCAGCGACGGGCATCGCCATCCTGTGCCAACCCTTGTGTGCAAGGATGGTGAATGTATCTTCCCTAACGATATGGCAAAAAGTACAAAAATATTATATGTTAAACCTTTTAATACCCAAGAACAATGAAAAAGATTCTTTCCGTTTTGAGCCTCGCGCTCATCACCTTGACATTCGTGTCATGCAACCAAAACACGCCTGAAGGAGTGGTGACCAAGTATGTGGCCTGCATCCAGAATGGCCAGTATGAGGAAGCCATCGACCTCTTCTACTTCAAGAAGAGCCTTACAGACGGCGACAAGCAGCAGTACGCCAATCTGATGCGCGACAAGGTGGGCAAGGAAATTGACAAGAGAGGTGGCCTCAAAGGCGCCGAAGTCACCAATGTTCAGATGTCGGAAGACGGCAACTCCGCCAAGGTCGATTACACCATGAAGTATGGTGATGGCTCTGCAGAGAGCAAAAAGGCCGATGTCGTCAAGGTGGATGATGTCTGGAAACTTGACACAGGCAAGTAACCAACGACGCACCCCATCTGAAACAACGCCGTTGTTTTGAGCTTCCCACACCGATGTTTTGCTCAAACAACGGCGTTGTTTTTATACAGCATGCCGGTATTGTGCCATTGTGCCGTTTGGTGTATTACAGATGACAG
>JBGUMY010000014.1:0-8819 GCA_045117095.1 Bacteroidaceae bacterium
ATGATGGCTGAGATTACCTCGCCAGGGATGAGCATCTTGTTGCGACCAATTGTGCTGGAAACGAGGATGTTATCTACTGCACCCACACAAAGGAGATCATCGGTGTTCATGATGAGCGCATCCTGAGCGATGCCCTTCCATACAGAGAGGTCGCCCGTTTCCTTCCAATACATGTAGGCAAGGCTGGATTTAGTGCCAGCTCCATCCGCATGCATGATGTTGCAATACTCAGGGTCACCTCCGAGGATGTCTGGGATGATTTTGCAGAACGCCTGTGGGAAGATTCCCTTGTCAATATTTTTGATGGCATTATGCACATCTTCTTTCGCAGCGCTAACGCCACGCATCATGTATCTCTGCTTGTTGTCTATAGCCATTTTGTTGTTGTTTTTTGTCGATTTGGATGTTTTTATGCTGCAAAGGTAATGAAAAATTGGGAGATATACCCTTTATGTCGAAAATCTTTCCTAAATTTGCAAGCATATTTAGTACTAAAAGGACAATAAATGGTTTTTACTGCACAACAAATAGCAGCTTATACGGGTGGAACGATAGAAGGAGATCCTCAGGCAACAATCAACACTTTCGCCAAAATTGAGGAAGGTGTGGAAGGTGCCCTTTCTTTTCTCGCAAATCCACAATACGAACAGTATATATACGAGACCAAGTCAAGTGTGGTGCTCGTCAATCAGGATTTTCAACCCTCTCAGGAGGTGAAAGCCACTTTGGTACGTGTGGCCAATGCCTACGAATCAGTGGCTAAGTTGTTGCAACTCTACCAGAGCATGCAGCAGAAACGTGTGGGTATCGACTCGTTGGCATTCATCCATCCATCTGCCAAGATTGGTGCGGATTGCTACATAGGGCCTTTTGTGGCGATTGCCGAGAATGTGGAGATTGGTGATGGCGTGGTGATTCATCCGCATGCTACGATTGGCAGGAATGCCAAAGTGGGTGCTGGAACAGAAATTTACAGCAATGCGGTTATCTATCATGATTGCATCGTGGGCAACCATTGCATCTTGCATGCAGGCTGTGTGATTGGTGCTGATGGTTTTGGATTCGCACCTACTGCTGACGGCTACGACAAGATTCCGCAGATTGGTATCGTGACGATTGAGGATTATGTGGAGATTGGTGCCAACACCTGCATCGACCGTTCTACAATGGGCAGCACCATCATCCGCAAGGGTGTGAAGTTGGATAACCTCGTTCAGATTGCTCACAATGTGGAGGTGGGGCAGAACACGGTGATGTCTGCTCAGGTAGGTGTGGCTGGTAGTACGAAGATTGGAGAGTGGTGCATGATGGCAGGACAAGTGGGCATTGCTGGACACCTGAAGGTGGGCGACCGTACCACTTTGGGCGCACAATCAGGTTTATCAGGTGGAAACCTTGCCAAGAATGGCGGTGCCACGCTGATGGGTTACCCAGCGGTGGAGCACAAGAAGTTTGCCAAGAACATGGCAGCGCTGAACTATCTTCCCGACTTACTGAAGGAAGTGGCAGCGCTGAAAAAGGAAGTGGAAGAACTTAAAAACAATAAATAAATGCATAATCAACAGACCCTGAAAGAGGCATTCACGCTGCAAGGCAAAGGATTGCATACGGGGCAGTTCATTACTGCGGTGTTTAATCCAGCAGAAGAGAACTACGGATACAAGATTCAAAGAACGGACATTGAAGGTCAGCCAATTATTGATTGCAACGCTGACTTGGTGGGTGACACGCAACGTGGCACCGTTCTTGTGAAAGGAGACATCAAAATTAGTACCATCGAGCATGCAATGGCTGCTTTGTATGCTTGTGGCATCGACAATTGCCTTGTGCAGTTGGATGGTCCTGAGATGCCAATTCTGGATGGCAGCGCATTGATGTTTGTTGAGGCTATTCAGAAGGTGGGCTTGCAGGAGCAGGAAGCGAAGAAGGATTATTATGTGGTGAAGCACAAGATGGAAATTAAGGGCGAGAATGGCGAGCACCTGATTCTCTTGCCTGATGATAAGTTCTGTGTGCATGCGCAGATAGCCTTCGACTCGAAGATACTCGACAACCAGTTTGCCAATCTCGACAACATTGAGGACTTCCCCACAGAGATTGCTTCGGCTCGCACCTTTGTCTTCGTGCGTGAGATTGAGCCTCTCCTCAATTTGGGACTCATCAAGGGTGGTGACCTCGACAATGCCATCGTGATTTACGAACGTGAATTGCCACAAGATCGCTACGACAAGTTGGCTGACACTTTGGGCATTCCTCACATGGATGCTACCCGTTTGGGGTACATCAATCACAAGCCCCTCACATGGGATAACGAGACGGCTCGCCACAAGTTGCTCGACATCATTGGTGATTTGGCTTTGGTGGGCAAACCCATCTTGGGACGTGTGATTGCCACGAAGCCTGGGCATACTATAAATAATAAGTTCGCGCGCGCAATAAAGAAAGATATCAAGAAGCATGAGGTGCAGAGCCCTGTTTACGACCCCAACAGCGAGCCGCTGATGGACGTGAACAAGATTCGTCACCTGCTTCCTCATCGCTATCCGATGCAGTTGGTGGATAAGGTAATTGCTGTAGATGAGGCTGAAATTGTGGCAGTTAAGAATGTGACCAGCAATGAGCCTTTCTTTACGGGACATTTCCCACAGGAACCTGTGATGCCTGGTGTTTTGATTGTGGAGGCGATGGCACAAGCTGGTGGTTTGTTGGTGTTGAGCAATGTGGAAGAGCCTGAACGTTGGTCCACCTATTTCCTGAAGATAGACAATGTGAAGTTCCGACGCAAGGTGGTGCCTGGCGATACGCTCATCTTCAAGGTGAAGATGATGGGGCCATTACGTCGAGGCATTGCCACGATGTCAGGTCTTGTGTTTGTGGGTGAAACCATCGCTGCAGAGGCTGAATTTACGGCACAAATCATTAAGAACAAATAATTTCATTTACTATTTGACAATCTACAATTTACCACTTGTTTGTCTATTTGACAATATACTCTTCGAGTGAACAATGGAACCCAAACAATGACTCAATAAATGATAAATTGTGAATAGTAAATCGTAAAATTGTAAATAAAACTATGGCAAAGATTAGTCCTTTAGCATTCATCGACCCAGAGGCAAAGATTGGTGAGAACTGTGAGATTGGGCCTTTCTGTTTCATCGACAAGAATGTGACGATAGGTGACAACAACGTGTTGATGAATAGTGTGACATTGCTTTCTGGCACTCGTTTGGGTAGTGGCAACCTCCTCTTTCCTGGTGCTGTGATTGGTGCCGTTCCCCAAGATCTGAAGTTCAAGGGGGAAGAGACCATCGTGGAGATTGGTGATAACAACAAGATACGTGAGAATGTGACGATCCATCGTGGTACAGCCAGCAAGGGTAAGACCCTTGTAGGCAGCAACAACCTCATTATGGAGAATGCCCATATCGCTCACGATTGCGTGTTTGGCAGTGGTATCATCATGGGTAATTCGACCAAGTTGGCAGGTGAGGTGATTGTGGATGATAATGCCATCATTTCAGCTGTGGTGCTCGTGCATCAGTTCTGCCGCATTGGTGGCTATGTGATGGTGCAGGGTGGCACACGTACCAGCAAGGACATCCCTCCTTTCGTGACGGCAGGTCGTGAGCCTGTAGCCTTTGCTGGACTGAACATCATTGGTTTGCGCCGTCGTGGGTTTAGCCGTGAGGTGATTGACAACATCAGTCATGCTTATCGTCTGATATATCAATGCAATCTGACGGTGAATGAGGCTGTGGAGGCGATTCGTGGTGAGGTGCCGATGAGCAAGGAAATTGAATATATCATGGATTTTGTCGCCAATTCTCAGCGAGGCATCATCAGATGATAACCCATCTCGGTCGGGTTGCAACCTCACCCTGTCGGGTTTTCGACTCGAAAAATGAATAGATCATCGTAACTTGTCAAATAGAAATAAGTATGATTTACAGATTTACCATCATCTCAGATGAAGTGGACGGCTTCATGCGAGAAATCCAGATAGATGCGGATGCCAAGTTCTTGGAACTGCACAAATTGATACTTAAGGCATGTGGTTATGAGGATAACCAGATGACTTCGTTCACCATCTGCGAAAACGGATGGGAGAAGGGGCAGGAGATTACGTTGGAGGAGATGGACACGGATGCCTATGAGGACAGTTACATCATGGCTGAGACGGAACTGAGCGAGTTTTTGGAGGATGAGAAGCAGCACATGCTCTACACCTTCGACCCTCTGGCCGATCGTGTCTTCTTTATCGAACTATCTGAAATCAAGACTGGTCAGAACTTGAAGGAGGGCAAGATTACCCGTTCTTTGGGTGAGCCTCCTGTGCAGCAGTTGGACTTCGACGAGATGTTTGCCCGCAATCCGATTGTGGATGATTCTTCCATCATGGACGATGAGGATATGTTTGGTGAGGAAGTGGACAGCAGCGAGATTGACCTTGAAGGTTACGACATCAGCGACGAGCTTTGAGCCAATGAATGAAGTATAAGAAATGAATTTAATAAATTGATGGAAGTATGAGAAAATTAAGCACGTTGTTTATCGCCATGATGCTGATGGCTGTTGCCAATGTTCATGCGCAGGAATACAAGAAGAGTATGGTGAAAGGTATTGCCAACGGCTTCATTACCACCTTGATGGAGGGCAATTTAAAAGGTACGTTGTATTTCTTCGACCCTGATTACGTGGCAGAAGAGCACGACAGCTTCTTGGAAGGTCGCACAGAGCAGTTTGTGGCTGAGTTCTTGGCTGGAACTGTCAAGAAAGGCTTTTATTTCATCACTCCTCAGCTTGACCGAATCAAGTCGATGAAGGTGAAGAAGGTTTGCTGCAACCCTGAGAAAGAAGAGTTTTATGCCGATGTCCAGATACTGATGGATTATGGCGTGAAATACGTTGTGAGGCTCGACCTGCGTGTCACAGAATCTGGTGACTTGCGTTTCATCGGTGCTGTTGGATAATTCCCGAAAGATGACAGCATGAAAACCCTTCTTGTCATTCTTGGCCCTACAGGAGTGGGCAAGACGGAACTGAGCCTGCAATTGGCCGAGCGGTTTGGATGTCCCATCATTAATGCCGACTCGCGTCAGATTTACAAAGACATAGAAATAGGAACTGCTTCACCCTCCGCCGAGGAATTGGCGAGGGTAAAGCATTTTTTTGTGCATACGCTTCCGCTTGATGCCTACTATAGCGCTGCCGAGTACGAGAAGGATGTGCTGGCGCTGCTTGATGACCTCTTCAAAACCCATGATACCTTGCTCCTGTCGGGTGGCAGCATGATGTATGTGGATGCTGTGACAAAGGGTATTGACGATATTCCGACGGTGGATGAAGAGACACGTTCCATGTTGAAAGAACGCTTCGAGCAAGAGGGATTGGAGCCCTTGTTGGCAGAACTGAAACTGCTCGACCCTGCTTATTACGACCTCGTTGATAAGAAGAACCATAAAAGGGTGGTGCATGCCCTCGAAATTTGTTATATGACGGGCACGACCTTTACTTCGTTCCGAACTAACACGCAGAAGGACAGACCTTTCCGCATCATTCGGTTTGGGCTTCGGAGGAATCGTGAACAGCTGTTTGCACGCATCAATCAGCGAGTCGATGAGATGATGCGGCAAGGATTGATGGATGAGGTGAAGCGTGTCTATCCCTTGCGGCATCTCAACTCGCTCAACACCGTCGGCTACAAGGAACTCTTCAAAGTGCTGGATGGTGAATGGGAACTCCCTATGGCGGTCGAGCGTATCAAGAAGAATACGCGTGTCTACGCCAAGAAGCAGATGACCTGGTATCAGCACGATGCCGATATCCATTGGCTCGATGTGGACAAACAGCCCTTGCAAGACTTGCTGAACGTCATTCTCGCTCAGACTTGACAGGCTTTCATGCAATAATTCGGCCGATATTTCGTTTTTAGATGTATGGAACGGAAGATTCTCCACATATTATATATAGGTATAGCGGCGCTGATGTTGGTGGCATGCAGCAATGAGGGCATCGAATTTAAGAAGGCGGAGCAGAGTTATGCCATAGGTGAGTACTATACTGCGAGCCTCCATTACAAGAAGTCCTACTCGCGTTGCAAGCCCAAAGAAAAGGCGAAGCGGGCGGTGCGTGCCTTCATGATGGGCGAGTGCTACCGCCACATCGGTTATACGCAGAAGGCGATGGCTGCCTACACGAATGCCCTCCGATACAACATTCCTGACAGCACAGCTTATCTGCATCTGGCGCGTCAGCAGTTGAAGGCGGGGCAGTACAAGCAGGCGGCGCAGAATTTCAATCAGTATCTCGAACTTGACCCCAACAACGAATTGGCACGAAGCGGATTGCTGTCGTGTGAACTGGGACCTCAGTGGAAGGCGAAGCCCAATCAGTATAAAGTGAAGAAGGAGGCTATCTTCAATTCACGTCGTTCCGATTACAGCCCTATGCTCGTGGGTGATGATGCCAGTCAGATTGTGCTCTCCTCCACACGTAAGGAGGCTGAGGGCGATGACATTTCGGGTGTGACGGGCTTGAAGTTTGGCGACCTCTTTTTTTCTCGCAAGAACGAGCAGGGCAAGTGGCAGCCCGTCGAGGTGATTGAGGGCGAGGTCAATACCGAGTATGATGAGGGTGCGCCGTGCCTTAGTCCTGATGGCAAGACGATGTATTTCACTCGATGCTCCAGCGACCCAGACTATCCACGTTATGCTGAGATTTGGCAGTCGCAGCGCAGCGATGCCTCTTGGGGCAAGCCGACCAAGTGTGCCATTTCTCGCGACACGCTCACCTCCTATGCTCATCCTGCTGTCAGTCCTGATGGCCAATGGCTCTATTTCGTCAGCGATTCCCCAGGTGGAGAGGGTGGCCTCGACATTTGGCGCACTCGCATCCTGCAGAGCGGTTTCGGAGGAATGGAGAATCTCGGGCGACCTATCAATACGGCTGGCGATGAGATGTTCCCCTCTTTCCGACCCAATGGCGACCTTTATTTCGCCTCCGACGGACATCCTGGCATGGGTGGCCTCGACATCTTCATCGCTCACGAGGACTCCATTCGTGGCACCATCATCGAGAATCAGCAATATCCCCTCAACTCTTCAGCCGATGATTTCGGCATGACTTTCGAGGGCGTATACAATCGCGGCTACTACTGCTCCTCTCGTGGCGATGGCAAGGGATGGGAGCACATCTTCTCCTTCGAGTGTCCTGAAATTCTGCAGACGGTCACAGGTTGGGTGTATGAGAAGGATGGTTACGAACTGCCTGAAGCGCTCGTCTATATGGTGGGTAACGACGGCACGAACCTGAAAATCTCCGTCCGAGGCGACGGCTCCTTCACCCAAGTGCTCAAACCCGATGTGGATTACGTGCTGCTTGGCACCTGTAAGGGCTATCTGAATGTGAAGAACGAGATTCGGGTGGAACCAGAGGATGCAGAGGAGAGCCACGAATACACGCTCCAATTCCCTCTGCCACCCATCAATGTGCCTGTGCTCATCGACAATATTTTCTACGAGTTCGACAAGGCTGACCTCACGCCCGAATCGACTGAGGCGCTCGACAAACTCGTCAATATGATGAACGAGAACCCCAACATCACCATCGAACTCTCTGCTCATTGCGACTATCGAGGCAATGACGATTACAACCTGCGCCTTTCCCAGCGACGTGCTGAATCGGTGGTTCGCTACCTCATCCAGCATGACATAGCCAAAGACCGAATGACTGCTGTGGGTTATGGTGAGTCACGTCCCAAAATCATCACCAAGAAGGTGGCTGAGAATCTCTTGGCTGGCGATCCCAAAGTAGAAGTGCAGGAAAACGACACCCTCACAGAGGCTTACATCCTCGCCTTCAAGGACAAGGATGCGCAGGAGGTGCTCAATGCTCTCAACCGTCGTACCGAGTTCCGTGTGCTCCGCACCACCTACGGCACCACCCTCAACGAGTACAAGCCCGAGGAGGAAGAAAAGAAAGCTGCTACCCGTCGCAAGGACGATGCTGACGAGGATGACAACTTCGTCTTCTGATCAAGGCGGTCACTCTGTCATCAGATACTTTTTCCTAATACTCATTTCTCTTTTACGACACATTCAAAAACGTTAATGACCTAATGACCAAATGACCTTAATGACCACATTTTATAATGGCAAACATTTTCCTGCCTCTATCGTACTCAGGTTGTACGGCATCAGTTTACAACCTGAATGATCAATGAGCTTGGGAATCAGGTGGTTTTGCGTCGATACTCTGCTACACGCATCTGATAGGTGGCACAGGCGGTAACCATTTGGCTTTGGGCTTGGGTGTAGAGGGTGATGGCATCGAGCAGGTCGGTCATGGTGGTGGTGCCTGCGCTGTAGAAGATGCGTTGCATGCGGAGGTTCTCTTTGGCTGACGCTACTGAGGCCTTGGCGATGTCGATTTGTTTGTACGCCTCTTCGAGGTTGTTCCATGCCACCTGAATATCGATAGCTAGTTTCTCTTGAGCCTCCATGCGGTCGTTTTCGGCTTGTAGACGTTGGAGTTTGGCTTTCCTGATGGCATGACTGCCTCCCCACCAGTCGCTGATAGGTACGGAGAGAGTGGCGAAAACCATACCGTTGGTGTTTTTGTGGTTGTCGATGGTATGATAGAAACCATTCACTCCCACGGCCAATGAAGGCAACAACTTGCCTCGTTCCATCTTCACGTTCAGACGTTGCGCCTCCTCGTTCTTCTGTGTGAGTGCCAGTTCCTCCCGATTCTGCACGGATTCGTCCTTGTTTTTCATGAAATTGGCAGGGAGGGAGGGCGACAAAAGGGAAAAGGTT
>JBGUMY010000015.1:0-8606 GCA_045117095.1 Bacteroidaceae bacterium
CAGTGTAGGTCTCTCATGCGAGTTCCAGAATGGTGCTAACCGCAGTGACGCTCACGTTCCTGTAGATCAGTTGCAGCCTTATATTGACGACGTGCTCGACCTCATCGAATTTGCCAATGGAGACCCTGCTACAAATGAGTGGGCAAAACTGCGTGCTGATATGGGTCACCCTGCTCCCTTCAATCTCAAGTATGTGGGCATTGGCAACGAACAGTGGGGAGCCATCTACCCTGAGAACCTGAAACCCTTCGTAGCGCAGGTACGCAAAAAATATCCAAAAATCAAGATTGTGGGCACATCTGGTCCCGACTCTGAAGGAAAGGAGTTTGAGTACTTGTGGCCTGAGATGCGTAAGATTGGTGCCGACCTCGTGGATGAGCACTATTATCGCAATGAGCAGTGGTTCCTCGGCACTCCAGACGCTAAACAGCGTTGGGGCAACTGTGGTGCGAACCGTTACGACAGTTATCCACGTAAAGGTCCGAAAGTGTTTGCTGGTGAATATGCTTGTCACGGCGCAGGCAAGAAGTGGAACCACTTCAATGCTGCCCTAATGGAGGCTGCTTTCATGACGGGTCTGGAACGTAATGCTGATGTGGTGGAAATGGCCACATACGCTCCTCTCTTTGCGCATGTCGAAGGCTGGCAATGGCGTCCTGATGCCATCTGGTACGACAATCTGAACAAGTTCAATTCTTGCGCTTACTATGTGCAGCAGCTCTACTCCCTGAATAAGGGCACGAACCGACTCACGCTCACCATGAAGGGCAAGGTAGTGGCAGGAAATCCCGACCAGGATGGTCTCTTCGCATCGGCTGTATTCGACAAGAACACGAATGAGGTGATCATCAAGGTGGTGAACACTGGCGACACGCCACAACCTGTCACCCTCAATCTCAGAGGCATGAGGGGCAATCATGAAGCCCAACTCATCACCTTCCACAGCGATAATCTGACTGCGGAGAACACCCTCGAGGAACCCACTAAGATTGTCCCAAAGACCTCTTCGCTGACGGTTACTGCTCCTCAGCAGAGTGTCAATATTCCTGCGCGTACATTCTATATATATAAGATTAAAAAGTAACCAGCCCACGCGCTGGGCGATATTCAACCCAGACGCAAAGAAACATGAAAAAAATTTTAAGCATCATCGCGTTAGCCCTCCCCCTTTGGGGGGTGGGGAACTTTGCGCAGGCACAACAGGCCAAGGTGTATTTCACAAAGGAGATCACTCCCGAATCGTTGGTGAAAATCTATGAAGCCTTGGGCGTGAAGGCACACGGACAAGTGGCGGTGAAAATCAGTACGGGTGAAAGCGGTGGCAACAACTACCTGAAGCCACCACTCATCCGCAACCTCGTGGAGAAAGTGGATGGTACTATCGTGGAGTGCTGTACTGCCTATGGCGGTAGCCGTCAAGACGTGAGCAAGCATTGGGAAACCATTCATGAGCATGGCTTCGACAGCATCTTCAAGGTGGACATCATGGACGAATTTGGCGACATGAAAATCCCCGTGAAGGACAGCACTTGGATTAAGTATGACATTGTGGGTGATCACCTCAACAAGTATAACTTCTGTATCAACCTCGCCCATTTCAAGGGACATGTGATGGGAGGTTTTGGAGGTGTGCTGAAGAACCAAAGCATTGGTTTTGCCTCCACAGCGGGAAAGGCTTACATCCACTCGCATGGCGTGACCAGCAAGACACCTGATGCATGGCGGCACACGCAGCCACAAGACGCTTTCCTCGAAAGTATGGCAGCTGCCGCACAGGCAGTGGCCAACTGGTTCGGTAAGGATAACATCGTCTATATCAATGTGCTCAACAACATCTCCATCGACTGTGACTGCGACGCCCATCCTCATGCTCCTGAGATTCAGGACATCGGCATCGTGGCCTCCACTGACCCCATCGCTTGTGACCGTGCGGCATACGACCTCATCTATCAGGTGAAGAAAGATGAGAACAACAACCCTGACCCGCTGAAGCAGCGCATCGAGAGACAGCATGGCATCCATATCGTGGAGCATGGTGAGGCAATCGGCATGGGCACAACGGATTATAAGATGATTTCACTTGACAAATAAGAACAACACGATTAACGATGAAAAAACTACTCATCGCGTTAGCCCTCCTCTCCTACGTGGAGGGCTTCGCGCAACAAATAGCTTTTCCCGAAGCACAAGGATGGGGACGCTTTGCTACAGGAGGACGCAATGGTTCTGTGTATCATGTTACCAATCTGAATGACAGCGGTGCAGGTTCCCTGCGTGATGCGGTGAGTCAGAAGAACCGCATCATTGTGTTTGACGTGGCGGGCGTCATCAAACTGAATAGTCGTTTGACGTTCGCAGCCAATCTCTATGTGGCAGGCCAGACGGCTCCCGGCGAGGGCATCACCGTCTATGGTGATGGCGTTTCCTTCTCTGGTGCCGACAACATCATCTGTCGTTACATGCGTTTCCGTATGGGGGCTGGTGGTACGGCAGGAAAAGATTGTGCAGGCATAGCGCATGGCACGAACATGATTTTCGATCACTGTTCTTTCGCATGGGGCAGGGATGAAACCTTCTCTATCAATTCCGATGGAAAGGGCGACCTGCATAGCATCACCATCCAAAACTGCATCGTGGGGCAAGGACTCATGTCGCACTCAGCTGGTGGGCTGATACAAGCAGACAACATTACGCTGTATGGTAATTTCTACTGCGACAACAACACCCGGAACAACAAAGTGAAAGGGCGCAACCAATATGTGAACAATATTGTCTATAACTGGAAAGACGGTGCTTACATCATGGGGGGCGAATCGGCCGGACAAAGCTACTGCAACATCCAAGGCAACCTCTTCATCAACGGACCTGGTGGTGGGGGCAATGCCTTTTCGGGTGGCAACGAGAATTTCCATTGCTATGTAAAGGACAACCTGCAAGATAAGGATTGTGACGTCAAGTTGGGAGCCATTGGAGTCACCGATTTCTCTGGGGCAGACGTGGTCACTACCCCTTACGACTATCCTGCGTTGGATATTTCCCCTGCATCCACCCTCATCGGCAATTTGAACTACGTAGGAGCCTCCTATCCTTATCGCGACTATGTGGACTGCTACATGGTGGACGAAGCTCGAAGTTTTGGAAGCGAAGGAGCCTTCATCTCCAACGAAGCCAGCTTACCCTATGGCATTCCGACGAGTTGGAATATGTGGAAGGGAAAACGGCCTACCGACACGGATGGCGATGGCATGCCCGACGATTGGGAGAAGGGCTTTGGCACTGACCCCAACAAAGACGATGCCATGAAGATAGCGGCAAACGGCTACACCAACATCGAGAACTATCTGAATGAACTACCCGGCATCCTCGCAGACTTGTCCTATCTTCGTGCTCCGATGCTGGTGGAACGGACTGCAGCCACCACCACCACTATGCAACTCAGTTGGCGTGACTGGACAGAGCGGGAAGAAGGGTTCATCATCGAGGCCAAGACAGCCAACAGTAGCTTCACGGAAGTTGCCCGTGTGGAAGAAAACATAACCACCGTCAAACTAACAGATTTGCAACCTGGCACAGCCTACACCATTCGCATCCGTGCTTTTGGAAAAACCTCTGACAACAGTACCGACATCATCTATTCCGACTACAGCAAGGAGGCTGAATTCAAGACCAATCCCATCGAGGAAGGTCTTGTGGATCCTGATACCTACCAGCCCGATGCAGTATGGACAGGCCAAGAAGGCAGCACATGGGACAAGGCTACCATCGCATGGAACACAACCGACGGATTCTTCCAAGATGGCATGAAAGTGCTTATTAATGATGCTTCCAACTCCATCACCATCCAAGAGGAAGTCGCTCCAGCCTGCGTGTTAGTCATCAACGACGAAAACATGACCATTGATGGAGCCACCCTGACAGGCTCCACCTCCTTGAACAAAGCTGGAAAAGGGACGCTGACCTTCGAAGGCAAGCACACCTACACAGGTGCCACTACTGTCCAAGAAGGCGTGTTCGAGTTCAAGACATTGCTGAATGGCGGTGAACCCAGCGCATTGGGTGCCAGCGAAGACTTTGCGCAGAACTGGGTGTTCGCTGGTGGAAAATACCGCTACTCAGGTTCTAAGACCAGCACCAACCGCTGTGCACGACTGCTGAAAGACGGTGAGTTGGAGATTAAGGGGACAACCGTCACCATGAACGGCACCTTCGAGGGTAAGGGGAACTTCACACTGTCTGGGAATGGCACTTTACAGGCTAACACCAACCACTTCTTCGGCTACACGGGCGCGACTATCCTGGCTGGCGGCACGCTCCATCTGCCCAACGCCGACATCGCCAACAAAGGTATTGGATCCTCTTCTAAACTGATCTTTGCAGGAGGAACCCTTTCCACCAAAGGTGAGAACGAGGGCTATGAAACTTATTCTTTCCCTATCGAAGTGAAGGAGGGGACAACCTCTCAGTTCTCGCCCCATCGCAACTGCTACATCAAGAGCACCGTAACAGGGGCTGGCACCCTGCAACTGAACATTCCTTACGTGCGTGAATACATCCAAGGCAATTGGGATGGATTCACGGGACGCATCATCGCTAAAGCAGCCAGCAACGGCAACCTCTTCCTGCTGAACGGGAAGAACATCTCCAAAGGAGTGGTTGAACTGAAAAATGGCGCACGTGCTTGTGGTTGGGATACTGATGGCAACTATACCCTTGGTGGTCTCTCCGGCGATGCCGATACCCAACTGAGCGGTTCGAGCAAGCAGACCAACAACTTCAAATGCACATGGACCATCGGCACAGCCAATACTGATGAGACCTTCCGGGGCGTTATCAACAACTGGTCATGCTCAGGCAAGGGCCACCAAGGCACGGTCAGCATTATCAAGGCGGGTACAGGCGTGTGGCGACTGACGGGTGCGAATGAATACAGCGGAACCACCACCATCAATGCCGGTACACTCATCGTCAATGGCGCCCATTCCGGCACTGGAGCAATCACCGTGAACAAAGATGCCACCTTGGGAGGCACGGGCTCTGTGGCTGCCGCCGTTACCCTCAAGACTGGGGCGACCCTTCAGGCGGGTGACACCTTGGTTGTAGGACGTAACACACTCAATATCAAGGGCAAGTTGACCGTACAGAAGAACGGCATTCTGAATATACCCCTCTCGCTTGCCGATGAGACGAAACCCAAAATCAACACGTTGGTGTTGAGTGGTGGAGCCAGCTTCGCGCAAGCCATTCTGAATCTGGACATCCAAGATGCCACCCATGCGCTCAATTTGCCGGTTGGCACCGAACTCAAGGTGTTGGCACCACAAGGCACTGTGACGGGCAGCATCTCAGAGATTCAACCAGCTACACCAGGAGAAGGCAAGCTGTGGGACACCACTGACCTGCTGAAGAAAGGCATGCTGCGTGTCATCGCCGATGAGAGCGACGGCATCGGTTCGCTCCAGACGAAGGAGGCAGATGGCATCCTCTACGACCTGAACGGGCATTCCCACAAGGCATCGTCGGCTCTCCCCGGAATCTATATTCAGAAAGGAAAGAAAATCAAAAGATAAAGAACGATGAAAAGACTACTCATCGCGACAGCCCTCCTCTCCTACGTGGGGGGCTTTGCACAAAACACAACTCCTTTGCAGGACGTGGTAGTGACTGGCACCAGAAACGCGACAGACGTGCGCTTGCTGCCCCTGACTGTCACCACCATCAGTAACGAACAACTGAATGAGCAGTACCGTACCTCCGTGCTGCCCACCGTGATGGAACAAACTCCTGGCCTGTTCACCACGAGCCGAGGCATCCTTGGCTATGGTGTGAGCACAGGAGCGGCAGGTTCCATGAAGATTCGTGGCGTGGGCAGTGGGGCAGAGATGTTGGTGCTCATCGACGGACAGCCTCAGTATGCCGGACTGATGGGTCACCCCATCCCCGATGCCTACCAGACCATGATGGCCGAGAAGGTGGAGGTGGTGAGAGGCCCTGCTTCATTGCTTTATGGCAGCAATGCGATGGCGGGTGTGGTGAACATCGTGACCCGCCAGATGCATCAGAATGGTGTGAAGACAGACGTGCAGGTGCAGGGAGGCAGCTATGGCACCTTCTCTGCAGATGCTGTCAACCGAGTGCGGGCAGGCCGATTCACGAGTGTCGTGGGTGCACAATATCAGCGCACAGACGGACACCGCACCAACTCCAAGTTCGAGCAGATAGGTGGTTTCGCCAAGCTCGTTTATGACATCACGCCCAACTGGCAGGCCTACGGCGACATCAACGTCACCCACTTCAACAGCAGCAACCCCGGCACCGTTAGTGCCCCTCTCATTGACAATGACATGAAGATCACCCGCGGACTGGCCAGCGTCAATCTGGTCAACCAGTACGGATGGACCAGCGGCGCCCTGCGAGCTTACCTCGACTGGGGACATCACAACATCGACGATGGTTACACGGCAGATGCTGCCCCCAAGACCTATCTCTACAAGCACAATGACTACATCGGCGGACTGACCTGGCATCAGATCTTTGCCTTCTTCGAGGGCAACGCCACCACGGTTGGCGTCGATTGGCAACACTTCGGGGGTTCCGCATGGAATGCCGACAAGACAACGGGTGAGAAGACCTACCTGACCAAAGACGATGAGGGTACTCTCGTGGAAAAGCAGCATGCTGACGACGTGGCTGGATATGTGGATTTTCGTCAGACGATTGCCCCATGGCTCACGTTGGATGCCGGACTTCGCCTCGACCACCATTCTGTCATCGGCACGGAACTCGTGCCCCAAGGCGGTCTGTCCTTCCATCTTGCCCCACAGTCAGACCTCAAGGCATTGGTGAGCAAGGGATTCCGCAACCCCATCATCCGTGAGATGTATATGTTCCCTCCTGCCACCACGGACTTGGAGCCTGAACGCATGATGAACTACGAATTGGCATTCACACAGCGTTTTCATGGCAGAGGACATTTCGGCGCGAACCTGTTCTACATCAAGGGCGACAACCTCATCACAACGACCCGCATCGATGGGCGTCCACGGAATGTGAACACGGGTGACTTCAAGAACTGGGGCTTGGAACTTTCGGGCGATTACCGCTTCACGCCCCATTGGAGCTTCAACGCCAATTACTCCTACCTCCGCATGGACACTCCTATTGAGGGCGCACCCGAAGGCAAGCTCTATGTCGGCGCAAACTTCCACAAGGGACCTTGGGCTGTGGCAGCAGGACTCCAGAACATCAGCGGACTCTATATCACCACAGGCGAGGAGGCACGCAAGGAGAACTTCACGCTGCTCAATGCGACTGTCAGCTATCGCGTGGCACCTGTTGCGACCCTCTTCGTCAAGGGCGACAATATTTTGGCTGAGAAATACGAAACCTACGCAGGCTTCCCCATGCCCAAAGCCACCTTCATGGCAGGTGTGAAAGTGTCGTTGTAATTCATCCTCCTGATGGCGCTGAAAGATGATGAAGAGGACTCCCCTCATGATCGTCTGTCTCAGCGATATGTTCCGATGAGGATGCCAGATGAGAAGAACATGAAGAAAGCATTGATGACATTGGCTCTGGGCACGTTTGGATTAGGCGTGACAGAGTTTGTCATGATGGGCATCTTGCCCTTCATGGCTGCGGATTTCGGGGTGAGCATATCTGAGGCAGGACATCTCATCTCCAGTTATGCCTTGGGCGTATGTGTGGGGGCTCCATTGATGGTGGCCTTCATGCGCACATGGCGTTTGAAGAAGATTATCGCCCTTCTCATGTGTGTGTATTTCGCGGCATCCGTCGGTATGGCCTTATGCCCCGAATACTACTCCATGCTTGCCATGCGTTTTATGGCAGGATTGCCGCATGGCGCTTATTTCGGCGTTGCCAGCATCATTGCCGACCGCCTGTCGAAGGGCGGAAAATCTGCGACCGCCGTTGCCATCATGTGTTCGGGCATGTCAGTTGCCAACCTCATCGGCATCCCGTTCGGCACATTCATCTGTCAGGTGGCATCATGGCGCTACATCTTTGCTTTTAGTGCCTTATGGGGGCTTGCCACGTTGCTCTCCATCTGGCGTTTCATCCCTTCCATGGATGCTTTGCCCGACGTGGGCGCCAAGGGACAATTCCGCTTTCTGAAATCACTTGCCCCATGGCTCCTGATTGTTGCCACTCTGATGGGCAATGGGGGCATATTCTGCTATTTCAGTTATTATGCCCCCTTGCTCACCGACCATTCAGGCATCAGTGCCACGCTTTTGCCGCTTATGTCAGTCATTGCAGGCGCAGGAATGGTGGTCGGCAACATGACAGGCGGGATGCTCAGCGACAGGATTGGGCCAGGACATACAGGCCGACTGCTGCAACTCATCATGCTCGGAAGTCTGCTGAGCATCTTTTTCTTCAGCCACATTGCTTGGCTCAGTGTGTTGTTGATGTGCCTCACCACGTTCTGCCTCTTTGGGGTCGGCTCTCCCCAACAGCTGCTCCTGCTCAGATTCAGTAAGGGTGGCGACCTTTTGGCTGGTTGCATGGTGCAACTTGCCTTCAACTTTGGCAATGCCGTCGGCGCCTATCTGGGGGGCATCCCACTGACAGCGGGATACGATTAC
>JBGUMY010000016.1:0-4804 GCA_045117095.1 Bacteroidaceae bacterium
GGGTTCTCAGCAAAGAGCAACTTCACAGGGTCACTCTCATTCATGCCGTTGAGGTTCACCTTGATGCCACCCTTCTGATTGGCGAAAGTCATCTCCAAAAGTGTGGTGATGAGACCGCCAGCGCTAATATCGTGACCAGCCAGCAGCAGTCCTTCCTTCACCAATTCCTGCACCGCCAAGAAGGCATCACGGAAATACTCTGGATTCTTCACCGTAGGCACATCACTGCCCACCTTGCCAAGACTCTGCGCAAAGGCTGAACCACCCAACTTCAGGGTATCGAAGGAGAAGTCGATATGATAGAGTGTTGTGTCCTTGTCGTTGACCAATACTGGGCTGACTACTTTCTTCACGTCACTCACCTCACCACCTGATGACACAATCACGGTTCCAGGAGAAATAATCTTGCTGCCGTCAGGATATTTCTGTGTCATGGAGAGAGAATCCTTACCTGTTGGCACATTCACTTGTAAAGCACAGCAGAAGTCGCTCAATGCTTGCACACCTTCATACAGACGTGCATCTTCACCTTTCTGTGAACGGCAAGGCCACATCCAGTTGGCTGACAGGCTCACAGAGTCAAGTCCATCCGCCATCGGAGCCCATACAAGGTTGGTCAAAGATTCAGCCACTGAGAGCACAGAACCTGCTGCTGGGTCAGCCAAACCTGCCTGTGGCGCATGACCAATGGCAGTAGCAATACCCTTCTCACCACGATAATCCAGAGCTACCACGCCACAGTCAGAGAGTGGCAACTGAATCTCACCCTGACATTGTTGACGGGCAATCTTACCTGTCACAGAGCGGTCCACTTTGTTGGTCAACCAGTCCTTACAAGCCACAGCCTCCAACTGAAGCACGTTCTCCAAGTAAGCCTCTATGTCGTTATAAGAATAAGTCACATCCTCATACTTCCTCTCCACGGTCTCATCCCTCATGTAGGTCTTGGGTGAGTGACCAAACATCTGTGCCACATCCAGGTCGAAAGGACGCACGCCATCACCTTGCTGGAAAGCAAAGTGTGCATCACCTGTCGTTTCACCTACCACATACAGCGGAGCACGTTCACGTTCAGCAATCTGACGTACATGTTCGATATGTTTCTCATCGATGAGCAAGCCCATACGCTCTTGACTCTCATTGGCGATAATTTCTTTCGAAGACAAAGTCTGGTCACCAATCGGCAATTTGGTCATGTCGATAAGACCGCCACATTCTTCCACCAACTCAGAGAGACAGTTCACGTGACCTGCTGAACCATGGTCGTGGATGCTGACCACAGGATTCACCTCCTCCTCACACAGCGCACGAACCAAGTTGTTGGCACGCTTCTGCATCTCAGGATTGGCACGCTGCACGGCATTCAATTCGATGCCTGAAGAGTAGCGACCTGTATCTACAGATGACACGCTTCCGCCACCCAAACCGATGCGGTAGTTGTCACCACCCACCACAACAATCTTGTTGCCTTTCTCAGGAGTGCCTTTCAAGCAGTCACGCTTGGTGCCATAACCAACACCACCTGCCAGCATGATGACCTTGTCATAGCCGTATTCTTCTTTCACATCCCCCTGCTTTTCCTCATGCTCGAACGTCAGCACCGATCCACAAATCAACGGCTGACCAAACTTATTACCGAAGTCAGAAGCTCCGTTCGATGCCTTAATCAGGATTTGCTCAGGAGTCTGATACAACCATTTGCGGATAGGCAGCACCTCTTCCCAAGGACGGATATCACCCTCCTTGTCCGATTTTGTCCACTTCGGATAACTGTGAGGCTGACTGGGAGCCACACCATTACGAGGATAGCTGGTCATATAAACAGCCGTACCAGCAATAGGCCAAGAGCCTACACCACCACCCATACGGTCACGGATCTCTCCACCTGTACCTGTTGCGGCGCCGTTGAATGGTTCCACTGTCGTTGGGAAGTTATGGGTCTCTGCTTTCAGCGAGATGACTGACTCAATGTCCTTCACCTCGAAGTAGTCGCTGGTAGAGTGGTCGGCAGGGGCAAACTGCTCCACGATAGGACCTTGGCTGAATGCCACATTGTCCTTGTATGCTGAGAGAATCTTGTTCGGATTCTCTTGTGTGGTCTTCTTGATCATCTGGAAGAGCGAACTCTCTTTCTCTTGACCGTCGATGATGAAGGTGCCACCGAAAATCTTATGGCGGCAGTGCTCAGAGTTGATTTGCGCAAAGCCAAACACCTCGCTGTCTGTCAACTTTCTGCCCAACTGGCCTTCCACCTTGTGCAGATATTCGATTTCTTCGGGTGAGAGTGCCAAACCTTCTTGCTCGTTATATTCCTCCAAATTCTCGATGTGCAGAATCGGAGCGGGTTCGATGTTCACGGTGAAGATGTCCTGATTCAGCCCTTTATACATGCGTTGCAGCATGGGGTCGTGCTCAGCATCTTCCGATTCAACAGGGAAATACTCCTCGATGCGCTGCACACCCTCAATCGCCATGTTCTGGGTGATTTCGACGGCATTTGTACTCCAAGGAGTGATCATCTCACGGCGTGGGCCTACAAAGAATCCCTGCAAACTGTTCTCGCTTTCTGGACGGGCTTCGCCATACAACCAGCAAAGCCTCTGAGTTTCATCAGCAGAGAGTTCGTGGTTCACCTGGGTGGCAATCACACTCTGGGCTGGTGTTCTGAAAAAGTATATCATAAAGTTTCATGTATGAGAATTTGGGCACAAAGGTACGACTTTTTCATGGATAATTGGTCATCCGCCATTGATAATTGACCAATCCCCCTTGATAATTGATAAAAAAGTCATAACTTTGCAGCGGATTTTATCAATTGACTATCAGAAAAGTAAGAAGATATGGCATTGAAAGCAGGTATCGTGGGTTTGCCAAATGTGGGCAAATCAACCTTATTCAACTGTTTGTCGAGTGCAAAGGCGCAAGCGGCAAACTTTCCTTTTTGTACGATTGACGCACAACTCGGACAGGTGAGTGTGCCCGATGAGCGACTGACGAAATTGGCTGAACTGGTGCATCCAGGACGCATCGTGCCAGCCGTGTGTGATATTGTGGACATCGCAGGACTTGTGAAGGGAGCCAGCCAAGGTGAAGGGCTTGGCAATCAGTTCCTTGGCAACATCCGTGAGTGCGATGCCATCATTCATGTGTTGCGTTGTTTCGACAATGGCAACATCGTTCATGTGGATGGTTCCGTAGATCCTGTACGTGACAAGGAAATCATCGACACCGAATTGCAACTCAAGGATTTGGAGACCGTCGAGATGCGCCTGAAGAAGACCGAGAAGTTGGCCAATGTGGGTCATGACAAAGCCGCCAAGGTGGAGTACGGACTCCTCTTGCGTTACAAGGAAGCGTTGGAGCAGGGACTTTCGGCTCGTACCGTTGTGCCTGAGAACGATGAAGAGGTGATGGCAGCCAAAAATATGTTCCTCCTGACCACCAAGCCCGTGCTTTATGTGTGTAATGTGGATGATGCCAGTGCCAAGTCGGGCAATGCCTACGTGGAGCGTGTTCGTGAAGCCATCAAGGGTGAAGAAGCCGAGCTCCTTATCATCAGCGCACAGACCGAAGCCGACATCGCCGAATTGGAGAGCTACGAGGAGAAGCAGATGTTCCTTGAGGACTTGGGTTTGGAGGAGAGCGGTTGCAACCGTCTCATCAAGGCCATCTACTCGCTCCTGAATCTCCAGACCTTCATCACCGCTGGTGAGATGGAGGTGAAGGCATGGACGGTTCGCAAGGGTTGGAAGGCTCCTCAGTGTGCAGGTGTCATCCATACCGACTTCGAGAAGGGCTTCATCCGTGCCGAAGTCATCAAATACGATGACTACATCAAGTATGGCTCCGAAGCCGCTGTCCGCGAAGCTGGCAAACTGGCCGTAGAAGGCAAAGACTACATCGTCCAAGACGGCGACATCATGCATTTCCGATTCAACGTATAACTATTAGTTTTCGCATTCGACAGTTTCCCCGCCGAAAAAACCATCCATCCCATGACCCCACTCTTCATCGACTGGCAGCCTTCCATTGAGGCTTTTTCCATAGGTTCCTTCAGCGTCCGCTGGTATGGCCTGCTCTGGTGCTTGGGCTTTCTGACCGCCTACCTCATTGTGCAGCGACTCTACAAGCAGCAGCACATTCCTGACGAGAAGTTCGAACCTCTCTTCTTCTATTGTTTCGTTGGTGTGCTTGTGGGTGCACGACTCGGTCATTGCCTCTTCTACGAGCCCGGCTATTATCTGACCAACGGCATCCACTTCCTCGAGATGTTCATCCCCTTCCATCACCTGCCTGATGGCTCGTGGAAATACACGGGTTATGAAGGACTCGCCTCGCATGGTGGCACCATCGGACTCATTATCGCGATGGTACTCTACTGCCGCAAGACCAAAGTGAAGCCTTGGGTGGTGATGGACAATGTTGCCATCGCCGTGCCTGCAATGGCTTGCCTCATCCGATTGGGCAACCTGATGAACTCCGAAATCATTGGCAATCCCACCGATGTGGCTTGGGGCTTCATCTTCCACACGCGGGATGCCCTCGTCGATGGAGAACTCGCACCCCGTCATCCTGCCCAACTCTACGAAGCCATCGCCTACCTCCTCATCTTCATCGCAGGAGCCATCATCTATTGGCGTTGGTACAAGATGCAGGGCATGCCTACCCCCTCTCCCATTGCCGCAGGTACAGGCTTCTATTTCGGCTTCTGCCTCGTCACCATCTTCACCTTCCGCTTCTTCATCGAGTTTCTGAAGAAGGAGCAGGTGGACTTCGAACAGGGCATGCCACTCGATATGGGTCA
>JBGUMY010000017.1:0-9284 GCA_045117095.1 Bacteroidaceae bacterium
GAACTGATACCACAACATGGCTGGGGTGCCCAGTTCTGTGTTATCCCAAGCGTAGCCCCCCACATCATATCGCCATTCGTCTCTCGAGCCGTCGTAGGCATGCATCACATCACCATAGTTGAAGAAGCCATACCAGCCATTCCGCTCAATCTCCGTCTGATAGAACTGCATGATTTCTGCGAGTTTTCCTTCGATGAGGCTGTCGCGGAGCGTTGCTTGGGTGGGCAAGCTCCAAATGCCGAAAGCACGTTTGCGATGCAGGTATTCAGGGGTGCAGGCGAGGTGGTACTCGTCTTGGGCGTTGATGAGGATGGTGCTTGTCCTGCCGATGCCCCAAGCCGTACTCATGCCTGGCTGCACATCCTCATAGGCGGCTTCGAGTGTGTGGGCAATGGTGTCGTAGTGCTCAAACGAATAAGGCTCGGCTTCTGGCGAATAGAGGCTGATGGTGACAGTAGCTGTGTCGCCCCTCATGCCGCTCACAAGTAAGGTGGAGGGATAGGATTGCCAGAAGTCTTTCAGTCGGAAGGATGTCTGTGACGTGCTGTCTCCCACCGTCACCATTCCTTCAGAACGCTGTCCCTCGATGGTGCCTATCCAAGGCGATTGATGGGTGGCTCTCTTGCGGATGCTGAATCCGTTGGGCGAGAGTTGTGATAGGCGGAAATCATCCCATTGGGCAATGTTTTTCAACATCGATTGGGTGGTAGGATCCATGCGCTGCAAGTCAATCATTCGACGGGCGAGAAGGGGTTGAACGGATAGGCTTTTCCCTCCGAAATCCACAAATCGTTCGTATATCTCTCCATGCACAGGCACCTTGAAATGGATGCTGAGTTCGTGCAGTCCCTCCTTGTTCAGGGCGCTATCCACGATCAACGTATGAACGAGTTTCATCCCCTTCGTGCCAGCATCTCGCCCGCTATATTGGTAAGTGCGGATGATGAAGTTTTTGCCTGTGTATTTTTGTACCTTCCTGAAGGTGCCCTTCGCCTCCACTTCGTGGCTGAGGATGGGACAGGTCTGCCCATTCAGCGTCACGTAGAAAGGTGGAAAATCCAGTTGAGGATAAGCAGGTACGATTTTCAGTCTTGTGAAGGGCTGTTTGGTCAGCATCACGGAGTCCGTCCCTTCAGGCACAATCGCTGTGAAAGCCTGCCATTTCGCACTTCCGTCAGGCCACGAAGCCAGCCGCCAAGTGTCGTAGACCAACGTCAGATTCTTGTCGGTTTTCAATTTGAAGTCCTCTGAGGTCACTTCCCCTGGGGCAAACAGCACACCAAAAGTGACGGCACCCCTGCCTTTCTCACCCACCCATCGCAACACGATTGGCTCCTCGTCAGGATTTGAGCATGTATATTTGAAGTTCTTCAACTGCGCCACCGCCATCGTTGTTCTGAAGCCGAAATAACCCTCCTTGAGTGGCTTGGGGTCAACATAATCCACCAGCAGTTCCCCATCGATATAATAACGTGCGTGTCCATCCTGCTGCTCCAAGCGAATCTTATACCATCGGTTACCCTCCAACAGATGCTCTTTGTCCGTGTACTCTTTCAGGATGATGGGTCGATAGGTCTCATCGGACACTCCTCGTGCATCCCCTGTATATCTGCGGAATCGGGTGGTCGTGTTCCAGTTGCCGCCATAGCCCACATAGTAGGTCTGTAAGGCATAGTTGTTCACAAACCTTCCTCCATAGCCTCCACATTGGTTGGCCATCCAAAAGCAATTGAGGTCGCTCACGCGCACCTGTCCCTGTTCATTCTTGAAACGCTTGTCTGCCAAGATTCTTGCCTCATATTCCACCACCGTGTTGCCCTCCATCTTTTCCTCACACCAAAGCGTCAGCCCCTTGGGAGCGACAATGGTGGCTGTGCCATCCTTCCATGTTACGGAAGATGAGGCATCTTCGGCTTCCACACGCCATCCCTGCGCACTCATGTCAAGGGCGGCAAACAATATACTCAATAAGAGCACCATACGAACAGAAACACTCATCTTCATGTCTTTTTATTTTTGTGACACAAAGGTACGAAAAAAAATGGAATAATGGCATTCAATGGTGAAAATATTGGCATCGAAGCGTCGAATAATGAGAAAAATACGCCAAAAAGCAAAAAAACTCTTCACTCTTAACCGTTAACTCTCAACTTTTCCGTACCTTTGCAACCGTTTTCGACGAGCCACTCATTCGGCTGAAAGAATTTTGGTGCGTCGAACAACATATTATTCATTTTTTCATACAAACAAATTATGTATTTAGATTCAGCAAAGAAGGCAGAGATTTTTGCCGAGTATGGCGCATCTGCCACAGACACTGGTTCTTGCGAGAGCCAGATTGCACTTCTCACTTATCGTATCCAGCACCTTACTGAGCACGTGAAGGCCAATCACAAGGACTTCGTGACAAACCGCTCATTGGTGAAGCTCGTAGGTCAGCGTCGTCGTTTCCTCTCTTACCTCAAGAAGAAGGACATCGAGCGTTATCGTGCAATCATCAAGAAGCTTGGTCTCCGTAAGTAATGCGGATTCCATACACAGAGCAGGAGATAAACCATCGCGTTTACCTCCTGCTTTTTTATTCATTAGCTTGCGAAACTTGAAAAAAATATCTTTCAAATTCTTCAAATCTACCACGAAGCGGTGTAGTGAACTACGCCGATAAATCGGCAGATTTTGAAGATTCTCCTCAGAGTCCAATCCGCAGGGAAATCCGTTTCCAAACTATCAGCCTTCTTGGAAACGGTTTCCAACATTCCTTGTGTCTTGGAAACGGGTGGGGTACTGTTGCAGACAAAGCTACGCTTATATGCATGACAAAGGCTCACACATACACATGACAAAAGCCCGCTCATCGACTATGGGACTGCCTTTGCAAATAGGCAGAAATCCTATAAGCTGATGCTCTCGTTTTCCCCAAAGGTTATTTGGTTATTTTTTTATTGGTGTCCGCTAAATGTCACAAAGCACCTCTTTTATCAAGATTTTCACTTGTATAAGCCCTATATACAACAAGTTACAACGGTTGTCCGCTAAAGTTTCAGCTGTGTGAGAAACAAACACCATTCACAATATGGCGTTTTTGTTTGATTTCACTTTATTGGGCATCATATTACCACGTTGACGCACAGATGTACATGAACATAGGCGGCTGTCCGTTAAAAAAGAAAAACTGAAAGTCTGCTCAAAAGTTTAGCGGACACCAATAGTTATTTTTTTTGTTTTTGAAAAGTTCGATTTATGACGATTTTGAGCGAATGCGACCTAAGAGTCAAAATAAAAAAGGAACACATTTTCATTTTTCCATCAAGAATGTTTGGCAGATAAAATAAAATGATGTACATTTGCCGCAGTAACAATCTGAACTAATCTATAGATAGGAGAAACAATATGAAAGCAAAACGTATTTTGGGTAGTTGCCTATTGGCTATAGGAACTCTCATGATGGTCACAGCTCTGATGGGTTGTGACACCAAGAAACCTGAAGTTGAAGTAAAATTGGACGAACAGGACACGCTGTGGCTGGAAACAGTTAAAGTGACGATGCCAGAGGACTTGGCCGAATCTCAACTGACATTCACCATTAATGGCGTTCCGTTCACGATGATTCGTGTGAAGGGTAACACTTTCTATATGGGAGAGACGGAGGTGACGCAGGCTCTGTGGAAGGCCGTAATGGGCAAGGTGGACTTTGAGACGAACCCTCCCCATTTCGAGGGAGTGCCCGAACGGGATTATATAGGTCCTCAGCGTCCCATGTGTTTTGTGAACTGGTATGCCTGTCAGCAGTTCACCCAAAGACTGAGTAAAGCGACGGGATGCACCTTCCGCCTGCCCACCGAAGCGGAGTGGGAGTTTGCAGCCAAAGGTGGCAACAAATCCAAAGGTTACAAGTACGCTGGCAGCAATGATATTGACGAAGTGGCGTGGTACGATGGGAACACTGGCGGCAAGGGCAGTCGTGACGTGAAGACGAAAGCACCTAACGAACTGGGGTTGTACGACATGAGCGGAAATGTGAGTGAATGGGTAAGCGATGAATGGGATGAGGGTTACTACACCGACACACCCATTTCCTGGCGCACCGTCTGTGGCGGCAGTTGGTTTGACCAAAAGGAAGAATGCCGTGTGTCATCCCGCGATGGAGAGGGCGAGGAATCAAGCTTCGACTCTATCGGTTTTCGTCTCGCCCTTGAAGTGCAATAGCCAACACTACAACCAAAACATGATAGGAATCTAAAAATCACAGGATGGATTTTGAACAGATCATAACAAAGGTCGGCAGCCTGCTGACAAAGGGATGCATGACGGTGTTCGTCGGCATGGTGGCGTTCATTGCCCTGCTCTGGGGCATCGGTACATGCATGGGAGTCGGTGAGGACGGTCAAGGAACTGACAGCATCGCCGCCAAAAAGAAAACAACGACGAGCGAAAAGCGCGGGCAGTCTTCAACACCCGCCACGTTCGAAATTGAGGAGGGCTCGTACCAAACGATGGAAACTCCTACTGTGGACGTGCCTTTTGACGAATCATCAACCATAGTGTTCGGAGAGTGAATATGAAAAGATTTCTGCTGATATGCATAGGAGCCCTGCTGATGGCACTGAGTCCTGCCACAGCTGGAGCACAGACCGCCAAGCAACTGCGCGATGAGGGCGAGCAATACTGGTATAAGGAGGACTACGCAAACTCATACAAGTGCTTCAAGAAGGCATCGGACATGGGTGATGGTCTGTCGTCGAAAGCCATCGGAAAGATGTATCTGGAAGGCAGGGGCATGCAGAAGAACTACATGCTGGCTGCCATCTACTACCAAAAGGGCGCCGAGCAAGGTGCGCCTGGATGCTATGCCAGCAAAGGCTACTGCTACTATCATGGCGGCTATGGTCTGGAGAAGGACTTGGCGAAGGCGGTGAGCCTGTTCCAGAAGTCGGCTGACATGGGTGAGGCCCTTGGTCAGCAATGGATGGGCTTTCTCTACCAGCGCGGCGAAGGCGTTCCGAAGAACTCGACCAAGGCCATCGAGTGGTACATGAAGGCTGCAAATCAAGGTGATAAAGTCTCCATTCAGAAGCTGAAGGAAATGGGCATCGAAACCATCGACCAACCTAAGACCACTACAACGACCACCACCCAAACAACAAAGCCCAAGGCGACTGTCACATGGCTCTCAACCACCTCGACCACCTCTCAACGGACGTACAACCTGCAGGCAGGCATCCAATCAACCTCGAAGGTGGAGAATGTGGTGGTGAAACTCAACGGACAATCGGATCGAGGCATCAAGACAGTCAGCAGCGACGGCTACGACATGAAGGTGAACCGTGAACTGACGCTGGCCCAGGGACCCAACACGATCCGCATCGAGGTGACGAACGCTGGTGGAACGATGGCGACGGAACGCACAGTGACGTACATACCTGCAACAACCACGCAGAAGACGGAGAACGTGAACCGTCCGACAAAGACAGAAAATGTGGACCGTCTGCAGACTGATGAACGACGTGTGGCGCTGATTGTGGGCAACTCCAACTACACCGACAGCAACATGAAGCTGTCCAATCCCGTGAACGATGCCGCCGACCTGACTGCTGAACTCGTGAAACTGGGCTTCGTGGTGGTTCGCTCGCTCAACCAGACGAAACAGGGTCTGGAAAACGCCGTCCAGCTCTTCGGCAGCAAGGCGCAGGATGCCGACGTAGCCCTCTTCTTCTATGCAGGTCACGGCATCCAATATCAGGGCGACAACTATCTAGTGCCCATCGACGCAAAACTGCCATCCGAGGAATATGTGAAGTATAACTGCACCAACGCAGGTCTGGTGCTTGACGTGATGGAAAAAGCTGGTGCGAAGATGAAGATTGTCATCCTCGACGCCTGCCGCAACAACCCCTTTGCCCGCAGCTGGTACAGAGGCAGCGAAAGTACTGGATTGGGAGCCATGAACGCTCCCAAAGGCACATTCATCGCCTTCTCCACCTCCCCTGGCGAAGTGGCTCTCGACGGCGGCACCAACCAGCGCAACAGCCCCTACACCACTGCCCTGCTCCAGACACTTCAGAAGAAAGGACTCTCCATCACAGATTTCTTCCAAGAAGTGCTGGAACGCGTTGCTACTACCACCAAGGAGAAACAGACACCTTGGACATCCAACTCGTTCAGAGGGAAATTTGTGTTTAATCCAGAATAGTGGTTTATTAATGGTTATTGGTTATAGGTTATTGGTTATTGAATTAGGGTTATTGGTTATTGAATTAGATGATGAAATGGACAATGAAGAGAATACTATTACATATTATTCTGATGTCAGCGATCATTCCAATGATGGCTCAGCGACATGGTACAGGACTTATCCTGGATGATGACATCGCCGACAAGATTCCTCAGAAAACTCGTCTGCTCACCCGCAGCTACACGAATCTGCCCAAAAGCTGGTCGCTGAAACAGTATTGCCCTCGTCCTGGCGACCAAGGACCCTACGAAACCTGTGTCGGGTGGGCTGCAGCATACTCCGCACGCACCATCGCCGAAGCTGTGCGTCAAGGATGGACTAACACCAACACCATCACCAACGAAGCCTTCGCACCCCTCTTTGTCTATGGACACATCAAATACAGCGACACCAAGAACTGCAATCGCGGCACCAACATTGAGAAGGCCATGAAGCTGATGAAGAACACAGGAGTCGTGAAGAAACGTTCGCTCGACGCCATGTGTGTGGAGTCCGTCCAAAGCAGCCTCAACACCGAGGCCGCCAAGTACAAGATTGATGACTACTTCCTACTCTTTGGTCCTCAACATACCTACGAGACTGCCATCAACACCACCAAGAAAGCCATCAGCGAGAACTGCCCTGTTGTCATCGGCTTCTACACCCAGCCCTCTTTCTCCCAATATGGCTTCGAATGTTGGAAGAACCTCTCTGAAAAGACCGACGGCTCTCATGCCATGTGTGTGGTGGGCTATGATGACAACAAATTCGGCGGTGCCTTCCTGCTTCTCAACAGTTGGGGTACCCAATGGGGCAAGGACGGCTATGCTTGGGTGACCTATAAGGACTACAGCCAATACACCCACGACGCCCTTGAACTCTACCTCAAACCCGTTGCCAAAACCACCACTCCGACTAAACCCACTACACCTACCCAACCAACCACAACAACCGTCACTTACAACAAGTTCGCTGGCCAACTCGGTTTGAAACTCGCCACCGGCGAGCAATTGAAAGCCGCCCTCGGCACTACCAGCAACGGTCTGAAACGTTACCGCATCACCGAAAGTCTCCCTTCAGGCACGCGCTACCGCATCCTGATCAGCAACAACCAACCTGGCTATGTCTATGTGTTCAGCAGTGACCTCCAGAATAATGCCGCTGTCAACTTCCCTGCCGACAGCAAGACCAGCGCAGCCCTGACCTACAAAAAAAACTCCATCGCCCTGCCTGGCGAGACCTCATGGCTCGAACTCGATGACACCCGAGGCACCGACTATCTCTGCGTGCTCTTCAGCAAGAAGCAAGTGGATGTGACCAGCCTCCTCAACCACCTCCAGAACGGCAAGGGTACGTTCTACGAGAAAGTTCAGTCTGGCTTCAGCAAATACCTCGTTGCCCAAAGCGACATCAAGTTCAGCACCAGTAATATCAGCTTCACCGCCACCTCTACCGCCGACGTGGTTCCCCTCCTCATCGAGATTTCACACAGGTGAAAAAGTGAGTGGCTTCTTGCATGGACGATTGATGAACAAAAATTAACAGCCAACAACTAATATAAAGAGACGATTATGGCATTCTGTACAAAATGCGGAAAACCGCTCACAGCAGGACAAAAGTTCTGCACCAACTGTGGCCAAAAGGTGTATGTGCAAAAAACAACACCTTCTCAACCACCTGTGGCAAAGACTGTTGCCAAGGTAGCAAGCGCAGCCACGTCAATGGTACGGGGCATCGATATCATGGCAAGCAATAAAAAAGGTGAGTGGGTGGCATCGAGTTGGCAACCTACCCTACCAACATCTTCCACCTCGCTGGTGTCGAAGGTGAAGAACTTCTTCACGCCACAGCACAAGCTTGCCTACGCATGGTTCCTCCTGCCAGTGCTCACCACCGTGGTCACCATCGTCTACTACATCATCCACAGCATCAGCCGACTCTTCACATAACGCTATTATGAAGTACTGCCCTAACTGCGGCACACCGCTATCCGACGGCAACAAGTTCTGCTTAAAGTGTGAACAAGCTGTCACGCCCTCCATCTCCACCAACGAGGAGCTAAAGCACAGCATCCGATGCTGTCCCGATGGAAAGTATCGCTGGACATTCGAGTCCAGCATGTGGAAAGACCCCACACGCTTCCTGTTCTTCCTGAAAGTGTGCAATGGGATAGCCATCAGCATGTGGCTCATCATCGTCATCATCCGGCTCTGCAATGGCATGGACTGGGAGGACTTCGGAGGCATGTTGTTCGCCCTGCTATACATGATGATCGGCATGTCAGTCCTCGTTGTCATCGCCTATCTCATCATATCAGTTATCAATGCCGGAAAATACGTCATGCTGTTCGAGATGGACGAGCAGGGCGTGAAGAGCACCACAGCTGGGGCGAAGAGAAAGTCGGCACAACGGAACACCTGGCTCGACAAGTGGAAGGAACAGTGGATTGCGTCGATTCTGGAGGTGAACTTGCCACAATACAGCATGGAAGGTCACGGCAGCTGCGGCGAAATCATGACCTCAACCTTCGCCGACATCTGTCACCTCAAGGTCAACCGCCGTTACAGTTACGTGCAAATTGGCCGTCTCTTCTCCATAAACCGCATTTACGCACGCCCCGAAGACCTCGACTTCGTGTATGAATACATCAAGTCGCGAAGTCCAAAGGCATAAACAAGATACGGCGTTTCATGCCTCACGATACGGCGTATCGTCAAAGGTGGTACGACGACCTGCTTCTTGATGGAAGGCGACCCGCTTCTTGACGATCGGCAACAAACCACTAATGCAGCCTTCTTGCCCAATAACCCGCCTCTGCCATGAAATATCGAGCCTTATTGAAAAAGACCTAACACACACCTAACATTCAACCTCCTCATGCAGCAGTCTGGGGAATGACCTTGTAGAATGGCATGTTAGGTCTATGTTAGGTCTTCGAATATGACCTAACGTGTATAAGTTGTTGATAATTAACGGATTCCAATATAAATGTTAGGTTGTTAGGTCTTTTTGCGAAAAAACTCTTTTCATAGATTTCAGATCTCTTTGATGCTTTGCCGCCGCCTCTTTGTCC
>JBGUMY010000018.1:0-13351 GCA_045117095.1 Bacteroidaceae bacterium
ACCACCCTCAAAACTACAGACAGCGAGGACAGCGTACTGAAGTTTGTGGAGAAGGTGAACAAGTTTGACGATGCCTATTCTGAATTGGGACATGTCGCCACCGTGTGCGTTTATCCCTGCTTCGCTAAGATCTGTCACGACACCTTGGAGAACGAAGAGGTGGAAATCGCATGTGTATCGGGCAGTTTCCCTTCAGCACAGACCTTTATCGAAGTGAAGATTGCCGAGACAGCCCTTGCCATCAAGGATGGTGCCACAGAGATTGATATGGTCATTCCTGTGGGAAAGTTCCTGAGTGGTGATTATGAGGGAATGTGCGATGAAATCGAGGAAATGAAGGCCGTATGTGGTGACAAGAAACTGAAAACCATCCTCGAAACAGGATGCCTAAAGACAGCCAAGAACATCAAGACAGCCAGCATCCTCGCCATGTATGCAGGAGCCGACTATATCAAGACCTCCACAGGCAAGTTGGAACCTGCTGCTACCCCCGAAGCAGCTTTCGTGATGTGCCAAGCCATCAAGGAATACTACGACAAGACAGGCATTCAAATTGGTTTCAAACCTGCTGGCGGCATGAAAACGGTAGAGGATGCCCTCACCTATTATACCATTGTAAAGGAAGTGTTAGGTGAGCAATGGTTGACCAACCAATGGTTGCGTTTGGGAACCAGTTCGCTCGCCAATAAACTATTATCAGAGATTGAGGGAAAAGACGTGAAGTTCTTCTAAATGAGAGGGTCAAATAGAACGACCCACGACATAATCCACATATATGTAAAGGGCTTGCTTGGCATCAGAATCAGGAAAAGATGCAAGCAAGTCTTTTGCTTTTTGAGCATAGTCATTCATCACCTGCTCAGCATACTCGATGCCCCCATTTTTCTTAGTGAAATCGACTAAAATATCGATTTCTTCTTGGTTCACCTGACGGGCTTTCACCTGACGGGCAAGAGCAAGCATCTCCTCATTCCCTGTAGCAAGGAGCGCATGAATGACGGGCAAGGTGAGTTTACCCTCCTTCATATCGTTGCCTGTAGGTTTGCCAATAGAAGGGTCATGATGATAGTCAAAAATATCATCGCGAATTTGGAAACAGATACCAATGGAATCACCAAAATCGCGTAAAATGGAACGTGTCTTCTTGTCAGCAGAAACAGACAGAACACCCGACTCAGCACAAGCAGCAAAGAGTGCAGCCGTTTTGTTGCGGATGATATCGAAATAAACATCCTCCGTGATGTCTTGATTCTTTACGTTGTTGAGTTGGAGTAATTCGCCACAAGCAAGGTCTTGGGCAGCGATGGAAACTATCTCGATCAGTTCCGAACTATTCGTCTTGGCAGCACAAAGCAGCGCATTAGCAAGGATGAAATCGCCTGCTAAGACAGCCACCTGGTTGCCATAAGCGTTGTTCACCGACTCCTGACCACGACGTTCCTCACTCTCATCCACCACATCATCGTGGACAAGACTGGCCGTGTGAAAGAACTCATAGGTGGCTGCTGTGTAGATAGAATTGTCATTTGCTTCGCCTCCCACGAGTTTTGCAGCCAACAACGTAAGCATAGGACGCATCATCTTCCCTCTCCTGCTGGCGATGCCAGTAAGCACCTCCTGAAGGATGGGATTAGTGTGTACGAGATAGGAATCAAACACCTGCTTGTACCTACCCATTTCAGCCTCAATTGGCTTTCTAATTTGCGCTAATACGTCCATATTTTTGAAAAACAAGTGCAAAGTTAGTGAAGAATTAGGAATTAGGAATTAGGAATTAGGAATTTTTTGACTTTCAGCATGCTTTTTCCATAAAAAAGTAACAATTCCTAATTCCTAATTCCTAATTGCTAACTAAAAATCGTACCTTTGTAACCAAATCCAAAACGACATGGCAAAATTGTTCCTTCTCGATGCATACGCATTGATTTACAGAGCCTATTACGGCTTCATCAAGAACCCACGCATCAACAGCAAAGGCGAGAACACGTCGGCTGTCTTGGGCTTTGTGAATACCCTCGAAGAGATTCTGACGAAAGAGAATCCCGAGTACATCGGTGTAGCTTTTGACCCTCATGGGCCAACCTTCCGACATGAGGCCTTCGCGGAGTACAAAGCACAACGTGAAGAGACCCCTGAGGGCATCCGCTTTGCTATCCCTATTATTAAGGATGTGTTGAAAGCCTATCGTATTCCAGTGTTGGAAGTGCCAGGCTTTGAAGCAGATGATGTGATTGGTACTTTGGCCAAACAGAGCGAATCCATCGACAGAATCGAGACCTATATGATGACTCCAGACAAGGATTATGGACAGTTGGTGGCAAAAAATGTGAAGATGTACAAGCCCCGTCATGATGGAGGCTTCGACATCTTGGGTGTGAAAGAAGTGACGGAGAAGTATGGCATTAGCGATGTGAAGCAGGTCATTGACCTTTTGGGATTGATGGGTGATGCGTCCGATAACTACCCTGGTTGTCCAGGTGTGGGCGAGAAGACGGCCGTGAAACTCATCAACGAGTTTGGGAGCATAGAAGGTTTGCTGGCAAATACGGATCAGTTGAAGGGTGCCATGAAGAAGAAAGTAGAAGAACATGTGGAGGACATCAAGTTGTCGAAGTTCTTGGCAGCCATCAAGACGGATGTGCCCATCACCCTCGACCTCAACAGCCTCAAACGTGAACCTATTGACGAAGTTGCCTTGAAAGAGATTTTCGAACGATTAGAGTTCCGAACTCTGAACAAGCGACTCTTTGGAGGTGGTGAAACCACATCCCCCTCTCCTACCCCATCGTCCTCATCATCCACCGGCAAGAACAAGAGCAAGAGTCAGATGAATGACCTTTTCAGTGGCGACCTCTTCGGAGGAATTGCTCCAACGGTCGAAACACCCGTTTCTGACCCTCAAAAAGAGGCCGTAAAACTGACCGAGGGACAAGGAGATCTATTTTTTTCGAATCTCAGCGACTTGAGCACGACACCTCATGACTACCAACTTGTTGATTCGGAGGAGGAAATGGAGAAATTAGCTGCAAAAATCTTGACTTTCGGTTTTGTCAGTTTAGACACGGAAACGACTTCTGTGGATGCGATGTCAGCAAAATTGGTAGGATTGAGCTTTGCCATCGAAGAAGGAAAGGCTTTTTACGTGCCAGTACCCTATCATGAGGAGTGGTCAGGGGAAGACTTCGAAGAATCGTTAAAAGTCGTTAACAAATTCAAAGAGGTGTATGAGTCGGAGAAAATCGTGAAGATTGGACAGAACATCAAGTACGACATGATGGTGCTTGGCAACTATGGCATCCATCTCGAAGGAGAGATGTTCGACACAATGATTGCACATTATATTATTGCCCCTGAGTTGCGTCACAATATGGATTACTTGGCAGAGGTGTATCTGAAATATCGAACCATCCACATCGACTCACTCATCGGGTCAGGGAAGCAACAACGCTCCATGCACGAACTCCTCCCCAGCGAGGTGTATGAGTATGCCGCTGAGGATGCTGACGTGACACTCAAACTGAAAAACATCTTGGAGAAGGAATTGCATGAGAAGGGATTATACCAACTCTTTGAGGAGGTGGAGATGCCTTTGGTTCCTGTATTGGCAAGAATGGAGAGGAATGGTGCCCGAATCGACGAAAACTCGTTGGCAGAGACCTCCAAAGCCTTCACCCAACGGATGGATGCCATTGAGCGGGAAATCCGTGAAGTAGCAGGTCAAGAACTCAACATCAGTTCGCCCAAACAGATTGGTGAGCTCCTCTTCGACCGACTTAAGATTGACTCTAAACCCAAGAAGACGAAAACAGGACAATACGTTACTGATGAGGCTACCCTACTCGCTCTGAAGAGCAAGCATCCTGTGGTGGAAAAGATTCTCGATTATCGTGGTTATAAGAAGTTGCTCAGCACCTATATCGATGCTCTTCCACAGTTGGTCAACCCACGAACAGGACATATTCACACCTCTTATAATCAGGCTGTTACAGCCACAGGAAGACTCTCCTCCAGCAATCCCAACTTGCAGAATATTCCCATTCGTGATGAGAACGGGAAAGAGGTACGAAAGGCCTTCATTCCTGACGAGGGCGAGCTCTTCTTCTCAGCTGATTACAGTCAAATAGAATTGCGCTTGATGGCTCATCTCAGTCAGGACAAAAACATGGTCGAGGACTTCAACAGCGGCCACGATATTCATCAAGCCACAGCCTCCAAAATCTTCAAAGTGCCTATCGCTGAGGTTACGCCCACGATGCGTCGTAAAGCCAAAACGGCCAATTTCGGTATTATCTACGGCATCTCAGCCTTCGGATTGGCAGAACGGATGGAGGTGAGCCGCAGCGAAGCCAAGCAACTGATTGATGACTATTTCGCCACCTATCCAGGGGTAAAGGAATACATGGACAAAAGCATCGGAAAAGCCCGTCAGATGGGCTATACGGAGACGCTTTTAGGCCGTCGTTGCCAACTGCCCGACATCAACTCACGAAACGCTGTAGTGCGTGGCTATGCCGAACGAAACGCCATCAACGCCCCCATTCAGGGAACGGCTGCTGACATCATCAAAGTGGCGATGATTCGCATTGACCGACGGATGCGTGAGGAGGGGTTGCGTTCGAAAATGATTCTGCAGGTACACGACGAACTGAACTTTTCAGTCGTACCTGAAGAAAAGGAACAACTCCAAGCGCTGGTCATCAACGAGATGCAGAACGCCATCCAACTCTCCGTACCGCTCTATGCCGACTGTGGATGGGGAGAGAACTGGCTCGAAGCCCACTAAACGGAGGGGGTTCATGAAAAAGGAGGTATTGCTGATATTTGTGACTTTGTTGTGCTGTCAGATGCAGGCACAGACCTTCACGGTCATGTCGTACAACATCGAGAATGCGTTTGATACCATTCATGATGCCGGAAAGAATGATCTGGAATATTGTGCTGGAGGGGAACGTAAATGGAGCATGGGGAGACTTTTCAAGAAACTGAAAGGGGTGAGCAAGGTGATTGCAGCCGCTGACGAGACCCGTCCTGTAGATTTGATTGGGCTGTGCGAGGTAGAGAATGACACCGTGATGCAGTACCTCACCCAACGTACACCGTTGAAGAACATGGGCTATCGTTACATCCTCACCGAATCCCCTGATGAACGTGGCATCGACGTCGCCCTACTCTACTCTCCTTTTACCTTTCATCCCATTGATAATCAATCCATCAGGTCAATCGTTCCAAAACAGAAGACACGTGATATCCTGCATGTGGCTGGGACGATTGCAGGGGGTGACACCTTGGATGTTTATGTGCTTCATCTACCCTCCAAACGAGGAGGTGCAGAGGGTCAGAAATTGAGCATGGGCATCTGTCAGCAACTCAAGGTTCATGTTGATTCTGTGCGAACCCGTCGCCACCACCCCAACCTTCTCATTATGGGCGATTTCAATGCCGACACCAACTCCCCACAACTCAAACTCCTCACACGCAGTCACAGCCTCATCGATCGTACTGCTCGGCTCAAGCCTGGCACCTACAAATATCAGGGTGAATGGTCCACCATCGACCACCTGCTTACCCACACCACTACCCTCTCCCATCGGCAAACCCACATCCTCACACTCCCCTTCCTCACCGAATCTGACCCCACTCATGGAGACATCAAACCCTATCGCACCTACCTCGGTCCTGTTTATCAAGGCGGCATCAGCGACCACCTCCCTGTGGTTGCTGTCTTTCAAATAAAATAAATCCCATCCATCAACCCCCAAAATGATGAAAAATACCCCGTTCTCCTTTTTCCTTTACGAATAAAACAATTGTTTCGTTTATTATTAGTAACTTTGTACGCTAATGACAAATTAAAGAAAAAGACAATGAAAAAAATTATAGTGACATTTGCAACCGTGCTGCTGTGGAGCATCGCAATAAGTGTTGTGGCACAAAGCAGCAGCAAGTTTACAACAGGAGTGGTGAAAGAAATCCATCCGAGGGATTGGCTGAAGACTTTATTGCAAAGGCAACACGATGGGTTGACTGGACACCCTGAAGCGTTATCATACCCCTATAACTCATGTCTCTGGGCAGGAGAAATCTCACGCGCTGATGAGAGCTATGGTGACAACTGGTGGCGCTATGAGCAGACGGCATATTATACTGATGGGCTGCTGAAGCTGGGGTATGAATTGGGGGCAGAGGAGATGGTGAACAAGGCGATGGAGGGGATTGAATATACGTTAGCGCATCCCAATGAGAAAGGCATGTTGGGTAACTCTACGCTGGTGGGCATCACATGGCCGATGTCCGTATTTTTTCGAGTGCTACAGACCAAGTATGAGCATGACGGGGATGCTAGAATCCCTGCCGCATTAGAAAAACACTATCTGAACTTTATGCCACAAGACCTCGCTGGAGGCATTGTGGGTGGACGTAATATCATGTCGATAGAAGGCATCCTTTGGACGTATGGCAAGACGGGCAACAAGAAATTGTTGCAATTGGCAGAGGATGCTTGGGCAATACAGAACAAGTTTGCTGTGGATGAGACGGGCATCATGAGCGATGAACCCTTTTATATGCATGGTGTAACATTTTCCGAGATGCTGAAACTGCCGATATTACTCTATGCCTACACAGGCAAGCAACATTACCTCGACCTTGCGATGACTGCCATCAGAAAAGTGGAGCGTGAGTCAATGCTGCCCGACGGTGTGCCTTCGAGTGCAGAGTTTCTTTTAGGCAACGGCATTGCCACGAGCCATGAGACCTGTGTCGTTGTGGATTACACATGGACATTGAGCCACTTCCTGCAAGTGACAGGCGAAGCTGAGTGGGCAGACAAGATGGAACAAGCCATCTACAACGCTGGAATGGGTATCATCACCAAGGACTTCCGTTCGCTGCAATACTTCTCGTCGGTCAACCAGTTCATCGCCACGGGTTCATCGAACCACAATATCTATAAATATGGTTCTACGTGGATGGCGTACCGTCCGACGCATGAAACAGAGTGCTGTTCAGGCAACGTGAACCGTATGCTGCCAAACTTTGTGGGAAAAATGTGGATGACCGATAGCGAGGGTGGGGCAGTGGTTGCTGTCTATGGTCCTAGTCAGGCGACATTCCCAACAGACAAGGGAGAGGTGACCATCACCTGCGAGACCAACTATCCCTTTGGCGAAACGCTACTCTTTCATGTGAGCGGAGCAGAGGGAGCGAGTCTCCCTTTGACGCTACGCATCCCAACATGGTGCAGCAATGCTTCTGTTGCCATTAACGGCAAATCCTCCCATCAACTCCTGCCAACTGGCTCTTTCACCAAACTGCCTGATGCTGTGAAAAGCGGAGATGAAATCACACTGACCCTGCCGATGAAGGTGGAGAAGAAGACCCTCGAAGGTCAGGGTGTCTATTTCCAGCGCGGACCGCTACTTTATGCTTATGCCATTCCGCAACAGATGACGGAGGACACGGAGGAATATGCCAACATGCACGGCAAGAAGCCTGAGAATCCTGACTTCAAATGCTGGAATATCATACCAACAGGCAACTTCAATTATGCTTTCGCTGACGATGGACAAGCGGTGAGCGTGAATCATCGTGCTATTGAAGAGATTAGTGGTACGATTCCCTTTGATCTCAACTACACGACCATCAATTTGCGTATTCCTGTGAAGCCTATTGAATGGAACCTGGTGGATGACCGCTATACGCCTGACCTGCCTGAACAGGGCCATCTGAAGCTGCTAAGCGATGCAACCCAATATATCGACCTTGTGCCTTATGGTTGCACAGAGTTGCGCCTCACCGTCTTCCCTGATGCTGATGCCAAACCGTTGCCCACTCCAATAGAACCCGATTACACCCTGCCTGCAGATGCTCCAGCGTGTGTGACTGCTGTTGATGGTTACTACAGCGCCTACTTCGAATTGCCCCGTTTCTGTTGGGATGAGCCCATCTATTGCAAGGCACGAACAAAGAATGGTACTACTGATCTGCACAGCGATCAAGAGGGGGATCTCTGTGAACTCGTAGGCATTACCGCCAATGGACGCAACATCTGGCGTTGGACAGGAGCTGCTGTCAGCGAGGAGCCTCCTGTGGAACTCATCTTTACCAACCACGATCTGCTGACAGACATCATGCCTTTTGCCAATGGCGGCTACTACAACTACGACCACCTGCTCTACAAGACCGATCTGGCCACAGGACTTCATCACAGGAAGGTTCCTGAGAATTGTAACAATGGTTGGTACACTCTCAACGGTCACTATTATACCACTCGTCCTGCCGCTAAGGGGATTTACATCCATCAAGGCAAAAAGCAAAGACAATAAAGAATTGCGTAAACAGGCACTCGACCCCTCAACAGGCATCACAAGCCGAGGAAGCCGAAGCCAAAAGGTTTACATACTGCGACAGCCTTAAAATAAAACATCTTTTATTTGGTTTTTCGCTCGTTTACTCGTAACTTTGCACCCAAAATCATTTATACCCATGGTTACAATCAAGAAAGTAGAGACAAAGAAGGAGCTGAAACAGTTCATCCGATTCAATTACGAGCTTTATAAGGACAATGCTTATTCGGTGCCTGATTTGTATGAGGACATGCTGAACACGTTCTCGGAGAAAAATCCTGCGATGGACTTCTGCGAGGCCGTTTATTTCTTGGCTTACAAGGACGGGAAATTGGTGGGACGTGTGGCTGGCATCATCAACAAGAAAGCGAATGCAACGTGGAACCTGAAGAATGTGCGTTTCGGATGGATTGACTTCGTGGACGATGAGGAGGTGAGCGAGGCGCTGCTGAAGGCTGTGGAAGAGTGGGGTAGGGCGAAAGGGATGGACACCATCCAAGGTCCTTTGGGCTTCACAGATATGGATGCGGAGGGTATGCTCATCGAGGGCTTTGAGGAACTCTCGACGATGGCCACCATCTACAACTATCCTTATTATCAGCACCACGTGGAGCGCTTAGGCTTTGAGAAAGATGCTGACTGGGTGGAGTTGCTGATGACGGTGCCGAAGGAGACAGGTCTGCCTGAGCGTTTGAAACGTGTGGCTGAAATTGTCATGAAGAAGTATGACCTGCACATCAAGAAATATACGTCATCGAAGAAGATTGCCAAAGAATATGGCCAAGAGATTTTCTCGGTGATCAACGAGGCATTCAAACCCCTCTTCGGTTACAGCGAACTAAGCCAGAAGCAAATAGACCACTATGTGAAGATGTATCTGCCTGTGCTCGACTTGAAACTGGTGAGTCTCGTTACAGAGGCGAATGGCCGACTGGTGGCTGTGGGTATCTCGATGCCGTCGATGTCGGAAGCCCTACAGAAGGCGAAGGGAAAACTTACTCCATTTGGTTGGTGGCATCTGCTGAAGGCCTTAAAACTGAAGAAGCCCAAGATACTGGACTTGATGCTGGTGGGTGTGCTGCCCGAATATCAAAGCAAGGGAGTAAACTCGATCCTGTTCTATGACCTGCTGCCTATCTATGTGTCGGAGGGTTACGATTATGTGGAGACGAATCCAGAACTGGAACTGAACGATAGGGTACAGCAACAATGGATCTACTTCGAAAGGAGACAGCATAAACGTCGTCGCTGCTACAAGAAAAAGATATAACAATGGAAGAACTAAACCTAAATAATACCCCAGAAGCGCAATATGGTGATGCCAACATCATCACGCTGACAGGTGTGGAGCACATCCGTCTGCGTCCTGGCATGTACATCGGTCGATTGGGCGATGGAAGCCATGCGGAGGATGGCATCTATGTATTGCTGAAGGAAATCATTGACAACAGTATCGACGAGTTCAAGATGCAGGCAGGCAAACGCATCGAGGTGGAGGTGAAAGACAACATCTCCGTGACGGTGCGTGACTATGGTCGAGGCATTCCGCAGGGAAAGATGATTGAGGCTGTGAGCGTGTTGAACACAGGTGGTAAGTACGACTCGAAGGCGTTCCAAAAGTCCATCGGTCTGAATGGTGTGGGTACGAAGGCTGTAAATGCCTTGTCCAACCGCTTCGAGGTGAGGAGTTATCGAGATGGGGTAGTGCGCACGGCTGTGTTTGAAAAAGGAAAGCTGGTGGATGACAAGACGGATAAGACGAAGGAGGAGAACGGAACCTTCATTGCCTTTGAGCCTGACGATACGCTGTTCCTCAACTATAAGTTTCAGGATGAGTTTGTGAGCAACATGCTGCGCAACTACACCTACCTGAACACGGGCTTGGAGATTTACTACAACGGCAGTCGCATCGTGAGCCGCAATGGATTGAAAGACCTCTTGAAAGATACGATGGATGCCTCACCGCTCTACGATATTATCCACTTGAAAGGCGATGACATCGAGATTGCCTTCACGCATACCAATCAGCAGTACGGCGAGGAATATCACTCGTTTGTGAATGGTCAGCACACCATCCAGGGTGGTACGCATCAGAGTGCCTTCAAGGAACATATTGCCCGTACCATCAAAGAGTTCTACGGAAAGAACTACGAGTACAGCGACATCCGTTCGGGCATTATCGCTGCTATCGCCATCAATGTGCAGGAACCTCAATTCGAGTCGCAGACGAAGATCAAGTTGGGTTCGCTCACGATGGAGCCGAATGGTGGCATCAGCGTGAACAAGTTTGTGGGCGACTTCGTCAAGACCGAGGTCGACAACTACCTGCACAAGAACCTCGATGTGGCTGAAATTATCGAGGAGAAAATCAAAGACAACGAACGCGACAGGAAAGCCATCGCTGGTGTGACGAAGTTGGCTCGTGAACGTGCCAAGAAAGCCAATCTGCACAACCGCAAACTGCGTGACTGCAAGATTCACCTCAACGACCCCAAAGGTGAACTGAAGGAAGAGAGTTCCATCTTCATCACCGAGGGTGACTCTGCCAGCGGAAGCATCACCAAGAGCCGTGATGTGATGACACAGGCCGTGTTCTCGCTCAGAGGAAAGCCCCTCAACTCGTATGGCATGACGAAGAAGGTGGTGTATGAGAACGAGGAGTTCAACCTCTTGCAGGCAGCCCTCAACATCGAGGACGGTTTGGATGGTTTGCGTTACAACAAAGTCATCGTGGCAACTGATGCCGATGTGGATGGCATGCACATCCGCCTGCTGATGATCACGTTCTTCCTACAGTTCTTCCCAGAACTCGTCAGAACAGGACACGTTTATATCCTCCAGACTCCGCTGTTCCGAGTCAGAAACCGCAAGAAGCGCATCAAGAAGGCTGTGCTGGAGAAATATATGGAGGAACACCCTGACAACAAGGGCGACTTCATTACCATCTACTGCTACAGCGACGAGGAACGTCTGAAAGCCATCGAGAAGTTAGGCCCAGAACCCGAAATCACCCGATTCAAAGGACTGGGCGAGATTTCTCCTGATGAGTTCAAGAACTTCATCGGTGCCGACATGCGACTGGAGTCTGTCACCCTGCGCAAACACGACCAAGTGAAGGAACTGCTCGAATACTACATGGGCAAGAACACCATGCAGCGTCAGAACTTCATCATCAACAACCTGGTCATTGAGGAGGATAAGCCTGAAGAAGACACTGAATTGGAAGAGTTGGATGAGTCCTAAAAAAAGGGGGTGAAAACTTTCTTAGTAAGAAAGGTGATGGCTTAATTAATAAGAAAGGCGGTAGCTTTATTAATAAGAAAGGTGATAGCTTTATTAATAAGAAAGTTTTTGACCCCTTTTTCGGAGAAACCATCATCTGCCTATAAACTGAAATGAGAATGATTAAATTAGCTGTTTTTTCCGGGAGTTTCGACCCCTTCACCATCGGACACAAGAATATCGTGGATCGCGCTCTGCAGAGTGTGGCAGATGAAGTGATTGTGGCCATTGGCATCAACTACGAGAAGAAATATATGTTCTCGCTTGAGGAACGTCTGCAGGCCATTCGGGAGGTGTACAAAGACGAGCCACGAGTGCGTGTGGAGACTTATGAGGGGCTGACCACCGATTTCGCCAAGAGGGTAGGGGCGAGTTTCCTGCTCCGAGGGGTAAGAAGCGTGAAAGACTATGAGTTTGAACGCGATATGGCAGAGGTGAACCGTCGCTTGACAGGCATCGAAACCGTGCTGCTCTTCACGGATTCTGAATATGCCTGCGTCAGTTCCAGCATCGTCCGCGAACTCCTCTCATATCATCAAGACGTAAAAGACCTTTTACCATAAGGAGATTAAAAAAGAATGAACATGAAGATAAAAGTATTCTGCATACTTGCCTTTCTGACGTTGAGCACCACACTCATGGCACAAGCACAACCCAACAATCGGTTGGCTCAGCTCGACAAGCAAATGCGCAAGTTCATTTTTACACAAAGTTCCATTGCCCAGCTCTATGTGGATTCGGTCGATTTGGAGAAAATCACCGAAGCTGCCATCTGGGGCATGCTGAAGGAACTTGACCCACACTCCATCTATACGCCAGCCAAGGACGTGGAGGCGCTCAACGAGACCATCACAGGCTCGTTTGAGGGCATCGGTGTGCAGTTCAACATGAACGAGGACACGTTGGTAGTCATTCAGCCCGTCAGCGGTGGTCCCTCTGAACGTGTCGGCATCCAGGCAGGCGACAAGATTGTGACGGTCAACGACACCGCCATTGCTGGTGTGAAGATGTCGAAGGAGGAAATCATGAGGCGGTTGCGAGGCCCCAAGGACACAAAGGTTCGCTTGGGCATCATCCGTCGAGGCGTGAAAGGAGTGCAGAAGTTCACCGTCGTGCGCGACAAGATTCCCGTTTACACCATCGATGCCTACTACATGATTGACGATGAGACAGGCTACATCCGTGTGAACAACTTTGGAGCCACCACCAACAAGGAGTTCGTCAATGCAGCCACCTTCCTGATGGGATGCGGCATGAAAGACATCATCATCGACCTGCAAGGCAATGGTGGAGGTCTGCTGCAAGCCGCTGTGGAACTCTCCAACCACTTCCTCAACAACAACGAGATGATTTGCTATACCGAAGGTCGTGCGGTGAGCAGACAAGAATATCATGCCAATTCCGCTAAACTGCCCCTCCGCAGGGTGGTGGTGCTGGTAGATGGCTACACGGCCTCCGCTTCCGAGATTCTCTCAGGTGCCTTGCAGGACAACGACCGAGGCATCATCGTGGGACGCCGCACCTTTGCCAAGGGGCTTGTGCAACGCCCCATCGCTCTGCCTGATGGCTCAGAGATTCGTCTCACTATCGCCCACTATTACAGCCCCGTCGGACGCTGTTTCCAGAAGCCCTACGAAAAGGGAGACCGCAAGAAATACGACCGCGACATGCTGGAGCGTCTCAACAGCGGCGAACTGATGAGTGCCGACAGCATTCACTTCCCC
>JBGUMY010000019.1:0-4566 GCA_045117095.1 Bacteroidaceae bacterium
CAAAACCTTCGGTACTTCACTATGCCCAAGCAGTAACCGTTCCTCACAACGTGAAACATAATTAAGCAGAGGATGTGTCATTTGGCACATCCTCTTTGTTTGTAAAACACCGCACTTCGTACTTGACACCACTTCTGTTCGGTATAAGAGCAACTCCTTATGTCGAATTCACGCAATCTTAACAATCTTCATCCTCAAAATCTGCCGATTCATCGGAAGATTCTTGGCAAACCAAGCGTGCTAAAGTTACGATAAAGAAGATTTTGAAGATTAATTAAAAAAATTTGTCTTTTATTTTGTATTGTGCTTACTTATTCGTAACTTTGTGGCCGATACGTAAAGTTCGATTTTTTTCACTCATTTTAGATACAATGGCTACACCCCACATTTCCGCACCTGAAGGTGCTTTCGCCAAGACAGTTCTGATGCCAGGCGATCCACTGAGAGCAAAGTTTATTGCTGACACGTTCTTGACCGATGCCAAACTCGTGACAGATGTGAGGAATATGTTAGGATTTACAGGCACTTACAAAGGAGTGCCTGTGTCAGTGATGGCCAGTGGAATGGGTATGCCAAGCATCGGCATTTACTCGTATGAGCTATATAAGTTCTATGGCGTGGAGAACATCATTCGCATCGGGTCGGCTGGCAGTTACAGGGACTGGTTGAAGGTGATGGACGTGACATTGGCTGAAAGGGCTGTGAGCGAATCGACATTTGCCAAGGTACAAGGAGGCGTGACGGCCAACAGCCTGCATCCAAGCGAGGAATTGAACGAGTTGCTTCGGCAGAAAGCAGAGGATTTGAACATCGGGCTGAAGATGAGTGTGGTACATTCGAGTGATGTATTCTATAGCGATCCGTCGCAAGGAACATGGGAGGACATTGCTGACAGGACTGATACGGATTGTGTGGAGATGGAGAGTTTTGCCCTGTTCCACAATGCAAACGTATTAGGCAAACGGGCAGCTTGCCTGCTGACCATTAGCGACTCGTTCGTGAGCCACATAGAACTGACCTCTGAGCAACGGCAAAATTCCTTCAAGGAGATGATGCAGTTGGCATTGGAAACAGCGATTGCAATCAGTTGAGGATCACTACTAATTATCAAATAATATAGATATGAAAAAGCTACTACTAACTAATTTATGCTTGTTGGCTACGCTTTGGATGAGCGCACAGACCAACACAACAGTTCAGGAACCCAGTGAGGAGAACCCTGTCAATTGTACTTCCTACATCAAGAATCCCAGTTTTGAGGATGACTTCAACGGATGGACACAGGCGGGTTTGCAAACCCAGACAAACTCGGACTTTCCAAAGAAAGCTGGAGGCACTTATGTGGAGAAATGGACTTCATCGAGTAATTCCGTAGGCAATGCTTCCGTGAAGCAAACTCTCACAAATCTGCCTATCGGTACCTATCAACTGACTGTTGCCGCCATGAATTACTCGCAGAACAACACTACGAAGAAAAACACTGGTGCTTACATCTTTGCAGGTAAGGAACAAGCTACGGTCTATACCCCAGATGACTATTCGCTGACATTTACAAATCTGTCTGGTAAAGTGGAAATAGGATTCGTGGCCAACAACGCCTCAGGCAACTGGATTGCTGTCGATAATTTCCGCCTTTACCTAATTGGATATGTGAGCAAGGACATCACAGTGCCAGAACTGGAACGTCTCATCGGTGAGGCAGAGCAATTGCAAGCTAACACAATGTCGAGCACAGCATCTTCTGCCCTGAAAACAGCCATCGGTGAAGCCAAGCAAATCACGACAGAATCGACAGATGCGGACATCCAAACGGCCATTCTGAACGTGAATGCTGCCATTGGTAATGCGGAAACCTCCATTCAAGAATATAAAGACCTGCAGGCAATTATTCAGACTGCAGAAGAATTGCAGGAAAGTATGATGGGGGGTGCTGCCGCCACTGCCCTCAAAACGGCTCTCGAAACAGCTAAGAATATTTCTTCCGCATCGACGGATGAGGATATACAGAAAGCCTCAACAGCCCTAAACGCTGCTATCGAAACAGCTAAAGGATCTATCGCTGACTTTGGAGCGCTTGACGCACAAATCAAGCTGGCCGAGGCTGACTATGAAGCAAGCAAGGAAGGGGCAGCCGAATTGAAGGCTGCCATCGATAAAGCCCAACAACTGCTCCAAAGTCCAGAGGCCACCTCTGAGCAACTGGCTGCAGAAGTGGCTGTGCTCGACAAAGCACTCCTCGTATTCCATCTTGCTAACGCTACCAACGGAACAGGTATCGCTCCGAAGGTGACAAAAACGGACACCTACGTGGCAACAGGTGCAACACAAGCATTGATGCGTGCCACGATGACTGGCAACAACCTCATTGAGAAGGGCGTATGCTGGAGCACAGAACACGAACCAACGGTGTTGGACAACCGCACCACAAAGTCTTACACCGTCAATGGCACCATCTTCCATGTGACAGGCCTGAAGCCTGCCACCGTCTATTACCTCCGTCCTTACGCCATGAACAAAACCTATAAGGTGGCATACGGAGATGAGGTGAAAATCGTGACCTTCCCCAAGGGTAATGCCACTTGGTGGTGGAATGAAGGAGCTCCAACAGCTGAAGCCAACGATCGTTGCCGAAAGGCGATGGAGGAGACCATCGAGTACTTCAACGAGTGGACTGGCATCAAGGGCTTTCATCTGTCAGGTAGTTATGGCGCTCAGACTCCTACAGCAGATTGTTCATACGGAGGCTCCATGCGCATTGGTCCCAATGCATCCTATCAAGCTATCGGCACTGTGTTGCACGAAACAGGTCACGGTGTCGGTGTAGGCACCAGCGACAGATGGTGGGACACCAATGTACACAACTGGGAATGGCTCGGTAGAGCCGCCAACGAGGCCTACCGGTTCCTTGAAAACAAGGAAGGCAATAGTGAATATGTCTTTGTAGGAGACTCCCAGCATGGATGGGGACAAAATGCGACCTACGATTGGCTCGTCAACGGTGCTGACAAGGACAAACACACTGCCATCCAGTACATCGGCGGCATGTGCATCATGCGCGGCCTCTTCATCGATGGCCTCTGTCCAACATGGGATGATGAGAACGGCATCGCAGGTTACACATATAATTTTGACGATGCCAAAAAGTATTACCTGATGAACAAAAATGCAGACCGTGGTTTGGGTATGGGACTGCTGTATCAGCGCACAGAGTCAGCCGTTTCATGGACTAACAATCTGGCCAATGAGACCATTAGCGATTCTGCCGCATGGTATATGGAATATAACCCCAACAATGGTTTCTATATGTTCAAGAATGTAGCATCAGGCAAATACCTCACCCACACTGCAGGTGGTTCTTCTGTCACGCTGAAAAGCACGGAAAAACCTTCGGCCACAGAACAATTCCAACTGATGCCTGACCGCAAAGATGTGACTATCAAGCAGGGCGCTAAGAAGGTCACCACGCATGGTTATTGGTTCACATGGTATGAAAACAGCAACAGATGGGACAATATCGCCATGAGCGCTAATGCTATAGGCAAGGTGACCGGCTATGGCACCATCGCCCAAGCCACGTTCGATTATAGCGACAAGGCGACTGCACAACAGTGGATTATTATCAGCGAGGACGAACTCGCCAAGTATCAGGCCATCGCAATGGCAACAGGCATTGAAGTCGTGAAGGAAGAGCTTGGTGACAAGACGGTAATAGGTATCTACACACCTGACGGCATCCAGCGGAAAGATGTACAGAAGGGCTTCAACATCATCAAGTATGATGACAATACGACCAAGAAGATTTTTGTGAAATAAAATGAAACACAGACTGATAACATGGATGGCATGCGCACTGATGTGCATGCCATCTTTTGCCAAGAAGACAGTAGACCTCTGGCCTGACGGCACAGAGATTGGCGAGTGGTTCAGACAGACGGAGCCTGTGAACGTGAACACCCTAGGCAAGCAATACAGGGTGACAGATTATGGTGTGGTGAACGACGGAAGGCTTCATACCCAAGAAATGCAAGCGCTCATCGACCAAGTGGCAGCAGATGGAGGAGGGGTGGTGGTGGTACCTGAAGGTATCTACATGACAGGCGCCCTGTTTTTTAAACAGGGTGTTCATCTGCACCTCTACGACGGAGCGACTCTAATGGGCAGCAACGACCCCAGTGACTATCCCTTGGTACAAACACGCATCGAAGGAGAAACGTGCCTCTATTATTCAGCTTTGATCAATGCTGACGGACTGAACGGATTTACCATCTCAGGCAAGGGAACGATTGACGGCAACGGCTACACCTACTGGAAACACTTCTGGGAACGTCGGAGTTGGAACCCACGTTGCACAAACAAAGATGAGCAGCGTCCAAGATTGGTGTATGTGAGCAACTGCAAGAACGTGCAGATAGATGGAGTGAAGTTGCAGAACTCTGCCTTCTGGACAACACATATATATAATAGTGAGAACGTGAAATTACTGCGCCTTCACATCTATTCGCCAGCCAAACCCGTGAAAGCCCCCTCAACCGATGCTATCGACCTTGATGTGGTGAAAAACATTTT
>JBGUMY010000020.1:0-2195 GCA_045117095.1 Bacteroidaceae bacterium
AATGCGTACATTACGTTGGGCAGAGGCTGCGGCAGTGAAGACGGCCATGCGGAATTGGTCTTTGTTGACGGCCTGTGAACAACTGAACGTAAAGAGGATGCCGCCTGGCTGTATCTTCTCAAATGCTTTCTTGTTCAGACGTGTGTAACCCTTCAAGGCATTGTGGAGCGCATCTTTGTGCTTGGCAAATGCAGGTGGGTCGAGAATGATAAGGTCGTATGGCGTCTGCATCTTCTCCATAAACTTGAAGGCATCTTCAGCAAAGGCTTCGTGACGTGGGTCTTCTGGAAAATTGAGTGCCACATTGGCATTGGTCAGGTCAATGGCCTTCTGGGAGGAATCGACGGAATGGACGAGTTGAGCTCCTCCACGCATGGCATAGAAAGAGAAACCACCCGTATAGCAGAACATGTTGAGCACTTTCCGTCCTTTGGCATATCGCTCCAAGAGGTTGCGGTTGTCTCGCTGATCGACAAAGAAGCCAGTCTTTTGCCCCTTGAGCCAATCGACATGGAACCTCAAGCCGTTCTCCATCGCCACATCATTGGTGTCACCTCCTAAAAGGAATCCGTTCTCTTGTCCGAGTTCTGCCTTGAAGGGTAGGGTGGTCTCCGACTTATAGAAGATGTTTAGGAGGTCATCACCCATGACGGCTTTCAAGGCTTTGGAAATGGTCTGGCGGTCACGATGCATGCCTACGGAATGTGCCTGCATCACAGCAGTGTTGCCATAAATATCGATGACCAGACCAGGGAGATTGTCACCTTCGCCATGCACCAAACGGTAGGTGTTGTTGTTGCTGCCAATCACGCCAATGCTGTGGCGAACATCCTTGGCAATGGCGAGTTTGCGCTCGTAGAAATGCTGATCAATCGTCTCATTATCAAAAGATAGCACCCTGACCATGATGCTGCCAATCTGGTAGTGGCCAGTGGCGATATATTCGTTTTCGCTGGTGAAGACCGTGACGATGTCACCTTCCTCAGGATTTCCACCGACGTGGTGGATAGCTCCTGAGAATATCCAGGGATGAAAACGCTTGAGCGATTCATCCTTGCCCCGTTTCAAGATAATGCTCTTCATTGGCTGTATGTTTCGTTGTTTGTTGTTGCTGATGTCTCCTCCACAATGAAATTTCGGTCTTTTTTCATCTTTTCCACTTCCTGATGAATTTGGATACATGCCCAGGCATCGGTGGCTGCATAGCGTTGTTGGGCTTCTGTCAGGATGTCGGCTTCCCAGTTGGACAGTTGCTGATTCTTGGCAATCTTCCCACCAAAGAGGTTGGCGTAAATCTTCTGAAGGCTGTTGTCCTCGATGCCGATGTCCTTCACCTCCTTCTGCAACTCCACAAACTCGCCCGTTTCGAAAGCATGCCGTGCCTGTAATCCTCGCAGATCATCTTGCAACGATAGCCCTACTTTGGTAATGGTGCGGTCTTCCAATAAGCTGATGATGGAATCGGTAAGGCCAATTCTGTTGAGTCTGAACAGGAAACAAGTGTCTTGGGTGGCTACCTGTAACAATGCTACTTGATACGTCTGACCCTTCTTGAACGTAGGACGTGTCTCTGTGTCAAATCCCAACAGTTCTTGCTTCATGAGGTAGTCAACGGCCTTATCTGCATCCTTTTCGGTGAAAACCACGATGATTCTCCCCTTAAACAATACTCTCGGCAAGTTCTGTATCTCTTTCTTGTCATATTTGTTTCGAATGACCTTCATCTCCTCATGTTTTTAATATTCATCTATTTCTGAATACCTCACCTCGTGCAAGGCTCGTTGCACATTCACCAGTTTCTGTCCCCAACTATACTGAAACTCCTCCTTCACCTCCGCCATCGCATTCATCGCCAACTCTTCATCCGTCGCATTTTTATAGGCCATCACAAAGTTCTTCAGTTCCTGGTAGATGTCCGCAAGATTCTCGCTCACCGTTGTCAGGATGGGTGACTCGCTATATTTCATATCCTCCATGAACACATCCAGATAATCATCCTTCTCCCCCATGACCAGACTGATGTTCGTACGAACTATATTGTAATTATCCTCCGTCACATAATCTTCAGAGAAGTAATCACTATCCAGAATCTCATACTTGGGAAGCAGCGCCGCCTTCAGATAGAGTAAGGGCAGCAGCTTGATCAGCGTATCAATAAAACTCATGCGTGTCTTCCCCTCAGTCTGTTCCAGGAA
>JBGUMY010000021.1:0-11999 GCA_045117095.1 Bacteroidaceae bacterium
TTATGCACAAGCAGGCTACACCTATCAGCACACAGGTGGCTTGGCAGATGGTGACCAACTCAACAAGCGTGACTACAACACCTTCGAGATGAAGCGTGTCTTCCTCGTAGTGGCAGCACCTATCACCGACCGCTGGATGGCCATGTTCATGCACGACTTCAATGGTGGCGTAGTGCATGAGTACTGGACTTCTTATCGTTTCACCAACAACAAGGCCTTCAATGCCCGAATTGGTCAGTTCAAGCATGCTTATACCATCGAGAACAACATGTCACCCACCGAGTTGGAGGCTATCGATGTTTGTTCTGAGGGTGTCACCTACTTGGCAGGTTGTGGTTCCGACCGTCTGATGGGCACACAATATGGCCGTGACCTCGGTTTGGAGTTCTCTGGTGAAACCAACGACGGCAAGTTCTTCTACAAGGCAGCAGTCATGAACGGACAGGGTATCAACAAGAAAGATGGCAACAGCGAGAAAGACTTCATTGGCCATTTGGAGTTCCGTCCCACAAAGGAACTGAACATCGTTGCTACAGGTCAGATTGGTCGCGGCCACGCCGTAGATCGTTCCACTTTCATCAACGACATCGCCATTGGTGAGGATTACAAGCGCAATCGTTGGTCAGTAGGCTTCACCTACAAGTCTCTGAATTCTCGTTTGAGCCTTCGTTCCGAATATCTGGAGGGTCGCGACAAAAATGTGACCAGCCGTGGTGTCTATGCAACGGGCGTTCTGCCAGTTTCATCCAAGCTCGATTTGGTGGGTTCCTACGATTTCTTCAACTTCAATGTGGATGATAACAAGGATCAGCACAAAGCAATTTTCGGTCTCCAATACTGGTTCTACAAGCGTTGCCGTATCCAGTTGCAATATGTTTATAAGAGTGCATCATTCCAACTCCAGCCTATTCCTGGTGGCGGTGCGGCCAATATGTTCACCCATAGCGCTAACCACGCTATCATGTGCCAAATGCAGGTAAGATTAAAGTAAAAAAGAGACATGATAATTAAAATTCTTCTCACCGTCATCTTCTTGGCTGTGACGGTCTATGTGGGAATCTACTCACGCAAACAAGCCAAGAACGTGGATGGTTTCGTCTTGGGTGGTCGCTCTGTTGGTCCTTGGCTCTCAGCCTTCGCCTTTGGAACCAGTTATTTCTCAGCCGTCGTGTTTGTCGGCTATGCAGGTCAGTTCGGATGGAAATATGGTTTGGCCAGTTCATGGATTGGTATTGGAAACGCCATCATCGGTTCACTCCTCGCTTGGCTCATCTTAGGTCGCAGAACAAAGTTGATGACCCAGCACATCCATTCTCGCACGATGCCCGATTTCTTCGGCACCCGTTTCTCCAATCAGGGACTGCGCATCGTTGCCTCCATCATCGCCTTCGTGTTCCTCATTCCTTACACAGCAGGTGTGTATAGCGGTATCTCCAAACTCTTCGACATGGGCTTTGGCATTCCTTACGAATACTGCATCTTCATCATGGCACTCCTCACGGCTGTTTATGTGATTCTGGGTGGTTACAAGGCCACAGCTATCAACGACTTCATTCAGGGTATCGTCATGTTGGGGGGCATCATCGCCGTCATCGCTGTGGTGCTCAATGCTCAGGGTGGTTTCACGGAGGCTTTCCACAAAATGAAAGAAGTCGTTCCAACGGCTCACGACCTTGAAAACCCGCTTTACAAAGACTTCCAACCTGGCGACTTCGCTTCATGGTGGGGGCCTAACGCCATGAGCCTGTTGGGTGTGGTGGTGCTGACTTCGCTTGGCACTTGGGGACTGCCTCAGATGGTGGGTAAGTTCTACTCCATCACCGACGAGAGCGCCATCAAACGTGGCACCATCATCTCCACCATCTTTGCTTTTGTGGTGGCAGGCGGTTGCTACTTCTTGGGTGGTTTCGGACGTCTCTTTGGCGAACCCGTTTGGAACGAGGCACGTCACAATTATAAGTTCGATGACATCATCCCCACGATGCTCGACACAGCCGTCAATTCCGACATCCTCATTGGTCTCGTGATGGTGCTGGTACTCTCAGCCTCGATGTCAACGTTGGCATCTCTCGTGCTGACCTCCTCATCCACCATGACCCTCGACCTCATCTATCGCGATAAACGAGCTACAGCCGATGAGGTGAAGAGTGGTGAGATTGACGACGAGGTGGCAGAGAAGATTGAACGTCGCAAGGTGATCATCATGCGTGTGCTCATCGTCTTCTTCATCGTCATTTCTGTGCTTATCGCCCTCAATCCTCCCACGTTCATCGCCCAACTCATGGGTATCAGCTGGGGAGCCTTAGCTGGTGCATTCCTCGCTCCCTTCCTTCTGGGTCTTTATTGGAGAGGTGTCACCACAGCCGCTGTGTGGGCATGCTTCATCTGGGGTGTGGGCTTCACCGTAGTCAACATGCTCATGGGCAATCCTATCAACCCCATCGACTGCGGTGCCATCGCTATGGTTGGCGGCTTCCCTGTTGTCCTGATTGTCAGCCTCTTCACCAAGAAGTTGCCACAGGCAAAAATCGACAGCATTTGGAAATGCTATCAGTAAAAGCACTTTGAACATAATAAACAATCCCCACGAAGTGACGGCTTCGTGGGGATTCCTTTTTCCATGAACACGAACTCAACATAATAGGTCCCAGCAAATCTATCATGCGTTTGGATACATAGTTTTATAGAATTTTACAAGTTGATGAATTGGTTTTCTTCGTTTATCCCCCGGGGATAAGTCCGCCGAGGGGGTCTTTTCTCATTTATCCCCCGGGGATAAGCTTGCCGAGGGGGTCTTTTCTTGTTTATCCCCCGGGGATAAGTCTGCCAAGGGGGCCTTTTCTCGTTTATCCCCCGGGGATAAGTCTGCCAAGGGGGTCTTTTCTCGTTTATCCCCCGGGGATAAGTCACAAGTTCGGCCACAAAGATAGGAGTTTTTTTAGCTGTCTTTTAGAAACAGAAAAGGATGCTAAGAAATCAAAAAAAGACTGCCTTCGGACAGCCTTTTCTGTTTTATTTCATCTCTATCGTTATTTGCGCAGGTTCCAATCCTTTGGCCTTCACCGTCAGCGTCACCTCGCCCGATTCATCTTGGGGTTGGACGATGGCAAGCGCTTTGCCTCGGAAGGTGGTAGGATGAAGAGAACGGAAGGACTTCATGTCGTAGGGATGACCTGTTCCAGCCACCACCTGTGCCTTGCCTGTAAACGTGATTTCTATTGGAATTTCAGCAGTGGGGCAAAGATGTCCCTCTTCATCTTCTATATATATATGTATATAAGAGAGGTCGTTGTGAGACGAGGAGATGCTGTCGCGATCGGCCTTCAGCATGATGCGTGCAGGAGGAAGAGCTGTGATGAACTCCAAAGAGTCAGGCTTTGCCTTCTTGGTCTGTGGAACCGTCATTGCCTTGAGTGAACCTGGTTCATAAGCCACTGTGAATGTGGCTGTATAAGTCTCTGGATCGGTGTCCTTCTCTCCCATGATGGAATCGTTAATCAGCAACTGCACACGAGGCTCACGGCTATAGACATTCACACGAAGTGAATCGCTGCGATGGGCATTGACATTGTGACGCATCGTACCGACAAGACTGGTCGTTTGGTAGTTCTCAGGACGGAGTTCGATGGGGAGGTAGTTGGGAGTTGACCGTTGAGCGTTGCCAGAAGACCAGTTCCAATGGTTTTCTTCGGCTGTCCAACCCCACATGCCCACAATTTCACGTTCACCATCTGGCACTGAAGGACGTACTGCCATCGCCAGTTTGCTGCGGTTCCAAATCACATCGCGATAGTAGCTCTGAGGCTTCTTGTCACCAACCAGATCGAGATCACCACACCAGGAATTGAACCAAGGCCATGAGAGCAGCTGAATCCAATGGTCATCAGCACGCTCGTGGGTGTGACCAAGTCCAGCTTCACCAATATAGTCGATAGCCGTCCAAACAAAGTCGCCAATAATGTAGGGATGCTGATTGATGAGGTTCCAGTTCTGTGCCACCTCTTTCGGAACAGACTCCGAGCCATACATGATGCGGTCAGGGAAGGAATCGTGGTCAGCCTCGTAATGTTTCCATTCATAGTTGTAGCCACCAATTTCCACATTCTCGAAAGCACGAGGAGAATCCGTCTCCCACTGGAGGCCAGGCCTATCCCAGAATGAGCAGACAGCCATCGTAGTAGGACGACTATGGTCTTCTGCATTGGCAGCCAAATTGAGTTCGAGGGCGATTTCCTTACCTCTGGGCACATCGCTGCGCTGTGCGATCTCGTTACCAATGCTCCACATGATGATGGAGGGATGATTGCGGTCGCGACGCACCATCAGCGCCATATCCTTATTATGATCACGCGTGAAGTACTTGCTATAGTCATTGCTACGCTTAGGCTCTTCCCATTGGTCAAAAACCTCGTCAATGACGAGCATACCCAAGCTGTCGCAAGCATTCAGGAATGCTTCTGTCGGCAAGTTGTGACTGCATCGAACAGCATTGAAACCCTGCGCCTTCATCAACTCCACTTTATGCACCTCTGCACGATCAATGGCAGCAGCACCCAACAAGCCATTATCGTGATGCACACAGCCACCACGAAGTTTCATGGATTTACCATTCAACAGAAAGCCCTCTTCTGCAGAGAATTGAATGGTACGGATGCCGAAAGGAATGTAAAGCGCATCTTTCTCTTCTCCCGACTTGAGAAGATACACCTTAGCGGTGTAACGATAAGGTGTTTCCAGCGACCAAAGTTTTGGATCCTTGACCGTGAATTCTGTGGCCACCTCCATGCCATCATGGACAAAACCTCCCACTTCAAATTCCAGCCCTCCCTGAGCCACCACATTTCCCTCTGCATCGAGAAGATCCACACAAAGCTGTCCAGAAGCAGGGTATTCATTGTCATTGAACACCTTGGCAAAGACTTTCACATTGGCTTCCTTCCCCTTGTTGATGAGTTCAGAACCATCCACGTAGGTGTCCCATTCGTCAAGATGTAGCTTATCGGTGGTTTCCATCCAAACATGACGAAAAATGCCGCTTCCTGCATACCAACGGGAATTCAATCCCTCGTTGACAGCTTTCACAACCACCGTCACCATCCGTTCATTGTCATCATGGCGATGCGCCTTATTCATCAATACCTTGTTGAGATTCACCACAAAAGGCATGTAGCCATACACGTTGGTAGCCGCCTTCACACCATTCACCCACACCTCTGCCTGATTGTAAACACCATCAAAGCGAATGTTCACGTTCGTTTGCGAAAGGAAGGTCTCCACAGAAGCGTTGCCTTGGATGGGCAGTCGGAATGTCTTGCGATACCACCCCGTTCCGCCTATGGTCTGACCTGTATCCCAATCGCCAATGCTCAGGCGAGAAAAAGGTCCCACCAACACATCCGACCAATGACGATAGCGAGCATGATCACCAAGTGTGTCGAGGGCAGCCTCCATACTGAAATCGTGAGGCACAGTAAGGGTACGCCACTTGGAATCATCAAACTCCATCTCTTCAGCATTAATGATATTGCCACGATAGAACTTCCAGCCTGTATCGAAACTGGTTTTACGTTGTGCCCAGCCTCCAAGGGTGGCAAGAAACACCATAGCAAGTAAAAGGAATCGTTTCATGAGAATAATTCGTTGTTTTAGTTCTTAAAACTATGAATGGGAGCAGGAATGCGACCTCCTCTGTCCACAAAACGTTGGGAAGAGAACGTATTGACAGGCATAATGGGAGCATAACCCAACAAACCGCCAAACTCAACGGTATCGCCCACCGTCTTGCCCACCACAGGAATGATGCGCACAGCCGTTGTCTTCTGATTCACCATACCAATGGCACTCTCGTCAGCAATGATGCCTGCAATCGTGGTGGCAGATGTATCACCAGGGATGGCAATCATATCGAGTCCCACAGAGCAAACACATGTCATCGCCTCCAGTTTCTCCACGGTCAAAGCACCAGCCTCCACAGCGTCAATCATACCTTGGTCTTCGCTCACAGGAATGAAGGCGCCAGAGAGACCACCCACATAGGAAGAAGCCATTACCCCACCCTTCTTCACTTGATCGTTGAGCAAAGCCAATGCGGCCGTTGTACCAGGAGCTCCAGGCTGTTCCACACCAATGCATTTGAGGATATCAGCCACAGAATCGCCAATGGCAGGGGTTGGTGCCAAACTGAGGTCGATAATGCCAAACGGAACACCCAAACGGCGACTGGCCTCTTGTGCCACTAATTGTCCTACACGAGTAATCTTGAAGGCAGTACGTTTGATGGTCTCGCAAAGGAGTTCGAAGTTGGCCTCTGGAATCTGTTCCAGTGCATACTTCACCACACCTGGGCCACTGACACCCACATTGATGATGGCATCTGCCTCGCTCACACCATGAAAAGCACCCGCCATGAAGGGGTTATCATCGGGCGCATTGCACAGCACCACCAATTTGGCACAACCCAAAGAATCCTTCTCTTTCGTTGCCTCGGCCGTCTGTTTGATAATGTCACCCATCAACCGCACAGCATCCATATTGATGCCCGTCTTGGTAGAACCCACATTGATACTGGAGCATATCCGCTCTGTGCAAGCCAATGCCATGGGAATGCTGCGAATGAGCAGTTCATCACTCTTCGTCATGCCCTTCGACACAACGGCAGAGTAACCACCCAAGAAATTCACACCCACCTCTTTAGCAGCTCGATCAAGGGTTTTGGCAATCTGCACATAGTCACCTGGAATACGGCAACATGCACTACCCACCAACGAGATGGGTGTGATGCTGATGCGCTTGTTCACAATGGGGATGCCAAACTCCTTCGAGATGTCCTCACCCGTTTTCACCAAGTCACGTGCCAAAGTGGTAATCTTCGTATAGATTTTCTCACAAGTGACTACCAAGTCCTTGTCGGCACAATCGAGCAAACTGATGCCCATCGTGATGGTACGGACATCCAGATTCTCCTGCTCGATCATCTTGTTCGTCTCAATGACTTCCTGTAAGTTAATCATCTTATAATTTCAATTCTTCAATTAACTTCGTTGAGTTAAAAGTTCTTCAATCCTCTCAGATGCGATGCATTTTATCAAAAATATCCTCCAACTGGCACTTCACCTGCACACCTGTGTCCGCTCCAATTTTGGTCAGTTCGTCACTCAGTACATCAAAGGCCTTCACCGACTTAGTCAAATCCACAATCATCATCATGTTGAAAAACTCCTGCACAATGGTTTGTGAGATGTCGAGAATATTGATTTGGTTGTCTGCCAAATAGGTGCAGACTTTGGCAATGATACCTTCTGTATCTTTACCCACTACTGTTATAATTGCTCTTGTCATGTCTATTTTTAATTTGATTTATCGTAACTTTAGCACGCTTGGTATGCCAAGAATTTACTATTCACAATTTATTCCTTAAAATTCCTTTGTATAAATACCATCATACGTATGAACCGCAAACGTCAAGTTGTCCACTCCTTGAGGAATCGGCATGGAGAGATAGACATGCTCCTTGTATGACTCCTCATCCTCTTGGGGTCTATAATGCAACAACGAATAATGACCCACGCTGTCCTCGCAAAAGGCATATCGGTGCATACCCTTACCAGTCGTCATCAACGCTAAATGCATATTCACATAACCACCACTTTTCCACAGACTGACCACATGCATAGGATCTCGAGGCAGAAATTCACAGCCTTCAAAAACCTCACCATTCACAACAACACGGATGGTATCAGCACCTACAGGACGGGAACAAAACACACGTTCCAAACCATAAATCCGCATCGTTCCCTGCTCCAACGTATAGGTAGACTTACAACGCAACACGGTGTCTTTTATATCCGCGGTCAACTGTTGAGAACGAACATCATACATCGAGCCATTATCCAATGTCACGGACTCAAAACATCCATCAGCACCAATCCGCAACATCACCAAATCAGTGATATACGGAGGGACATAGCGTCCTTTCTCATCATCCGAACAAGCCATCAGGCAAAGGACACACAATAATCCGAACAGGCTTCTAACGAGTCGCGGCTTCATGGTTGCGGAGTGGATTAGCATACATGGCTGTTATCTTCTCCCTCAGGAACGGCACATCAGGATTCTCCACGTCCACCATCTTGACACGCTCCTCGATATAGTCATTCTTTTTGCCAGCCAGAGCATCCCGATTGATGTCGTAGATGCGATAGTTCTTATGAATCTCGTGGTCGATATGCTCAGCCACTATCCGGAAAATATCCGCCTTTTCGATGGCAGCAGGGTCAAGTGTGTCGAGCCAATCGTTGATGCAGTCAGCCGCTTGATAATGTACATGTCCCTTCTTGCCCCAGATACCCGTCTTCATGTTGTCGAGGTCATCTTGCTTGGCCTTCTTCCATCCTGGAATGTCACGCTTACACTGAAACTCCTTCGCCTTCAGATAGTCACAGGGGTCATACTCATACGAGATGGCCAATGGCACGATGTTCATGTGGCGCAGGTTCTCAATGATGTCTGCCGTTGTCTTACCAGCCGTAGGACCACCCATGTTCAACATCTTCAGCACAGATTCCTGGGTACGGTCATCTGAATCCTTCGCACGTCCTTCACGTTGGGCAATCCAGATATTCTCATGTTTCTCGTTGATGGCGAAGTGCATATACTGACTCATGTGGATGGACGATTTGAGCATCTCCTTAGGGGTCAAGCCACGATTCACCACAAACGACTTGTTCATTTTCACCAGCGTCTTGATCCAAGGATAGATGAGCAAGTTGTCGCCAATGGCAATCTCCACCGTCGTCGAGAATCCGTCTTTCAACAGCAGCGTGTCGAGGAAGGCTGAATCGAGCACGATGTCACGATGGTTCGACATGAAGGTATAATTACCCTTTCTGTCCAACGATTTTGGGAAAACACAGCTATGTCCTGTGGTCGCTTTGTGGAATACATGATACACAAGTGGCTTCATGAAACGCTTCTGGAAGTCGAGAGGGGTCTTGATGCCCACAAACAGCATCCTCAGCATTCCGTTCCGCAACCCCTTGGGCAGTGGAAGCATCCCTTGCAGAATCTTGTCAAACTGTCGGTCAGCCAACATACTCTCGAAGGCAGCCTTCATCTCACCTTCCGAGAACGGGCGAATATCATCAAAATCTGAAAGTGTCATAATTTGTCTTCAATGATTGCGTTCAACATCTCTGTCATATCTCCTCCTTCAGCACGTACCTGCTGAGGGATGAAACTGGTCGGCGTCATACCTGGGGTCGTATTGATCTCCAACATATTGATCACATCATCCCCAGCCTCGTTCTTCGAGATAATATAGTCGATACGGATAAGTCCAGATGCACCTAAAATATCGTAAATGGCAGCTGTCAGGGTCTGAATACGCTTCGTGGTTTCGTCCGACAGACGTGCAGGGGTGATTTCCTCCACCATACCATTGTACTTGGCATCGTAGTCGAAGAAGTCCGTCTTGGGTACCACCTCTGTGATGGGCAGCACATGCATACCTGTAGCCTTAGTCTTGTACACACCATTGCTGATTTCCATCCCCTTCATTTCACTCTCAATCAGCACCTCTGGACATTCCTCCATCGCCTTCTCAATGGCAGGGAGAACATCCTGAATCGACTTGCAATGGGTCACTCCAAAACTCGAACCACCTCCATTGGGTTTGACAAAGCAAGGCAGTCCCACCTTGTCCACCAACTCCTGCGCATCCACCTGCTGACCCTGACGCACCAGCACATCCTCTGCCACTTTCACGCCAAAGCTCTTCAAGAACTGGTTCAAGGCAAACTTGTTGAACGTCATCGACTCCACCAATACATTGCTCGTTGAGTAAGGAATACCTAACAAGTCAAAATAGCCCTGCAAAATACCATCTTCGCCTGGAGTGCCATGAATGGTGATGTAGACATAGTCAGGTTTGATGTCCCTACCCCACTCGTCCTTGAATGAGAAGTTATGGCGATACACAGGCGAATTCTTGCCATTTGGCAAATGTGCCACCCAACCTTGGTGACTCACTTCCACGATATAGACATCATACTTTTCCTTATCCATCCACGAATCAATGCCAGCCGCACTTCTCAGCGATACCTCGTGCTCAGAACTGTCGCCCCCAGCCACAATTGCAATTACTTTCTTCATCTTTATTTTAACTTTTAACTTTAAATTCTCAACTCTTGTCCCTCGCTCCTCGCCTCTTGATCCTTACCCCCTTAACTTTCCAATCTTCTCCACTTTTCAATCAGTCCCTTCATGTCCTCGGGCCATTCCGAGTCAAACATCATTTCCTTGCCCGTCTTCGGATGCACGAACCCTAAAGTCTTCGCATGCAACACCTGACGAGGACAAATCTTGAAGCAGTTATCAATGAACTGCTTGTATTTTGCCGTATTGGTACCTTTCAACACTTGGTCGCCACCATATCGTTCATCGCAAAACAGCGGATGACCAATGTGTTTCATGTGGGCACGAATCTGATGCGTCCTGCCCGTCTCCAACACACACTTCACCAGCGTGGTATAACCAAAGCGTTCCAACACCTCATAATGAGTCACAGCACTCTTGCCTATCTCCGAATCTGGTGGAAACACAGCCATCCGCATCCTATCCCTGGGGTCACGACCGATGTTGCCCTCAATCCTGCCGCTGTCCTCCGTAAAATTGCCCCATACCAGCGCATTATATTCACGCTTCGTGGTCTTGTTGAAAAACTGCAAGCCCAGACTCGTCTTTGCCGAAGCCGTTTTCGCCACTACCAGCAGCCCACTCGTGTCCTTGTCAATGCGATGCACCAAACCGATTTCTGGGTCGTTGATGTCATACTGCGGCATATCCTTCAGATGCCAAGCGATGGCATTCAACATCGTACCGTTCCAATTGCCAAATCCAGGATGCACCACCATGCCCGCAGGCTTGTTGATAACCATCAAGTCGGCATCCTCATATACAATGTTCAAGGGAATATCCTCTGGCGAAATCTTGTTTTCGTAATGAGGACGGTCGAGCATCACCTGGATCACGTCCTCTGGCTTTACTTTGTACGAACGCTTCACAGGACGTCCGTTCGCCATGATGAAACCTGCATCCGCAGCTTTCTGTACTCGGTTACGCGAAGTGCCCGACAACTGGGTCAGCAGAAACTTGTCCACACGGAGCAATTTCTGACCCTTATCAGCCACTATCCGATGATGCTCATAAAGTTGCGAAGTCTCATCATCGTCCTCTAACTCATCCAACTCAGAGTTCAATGTCGAAGTCTTCACCTCCATGCTCAGCGTCTCCTTCAGGGTCAACCTCCATATCAAAATTATCATCCAGCAGCATCGAGTCAATCATCTCACCACCGCCTATCACAAGCGTCAAGGCACGGTCACGCTGCAACATCTCGCCAGCATGCACCTCACGGATACCCTGCTGCACGCCTAATACCAAATCTTTATCCTGACCCATCACCAACTTGTGATCAGTCAACTTGAAACCCAACGACTGCAACAGTGCCACAGCTTCACGCAAAGAACCATGACCCACCACATCGGGCAACTGCGCCATAGGAGGACCTTGCAGATTCACCGTCAGATAAACCATCCGACCTCCCTTCACCTCATAGCCAGGTTTCGGTGATTGGTCGAGCACAGAGCCACGAGCAGCATGCTTATCATACACAGAATCCACCACAAAAGCCGTCAACCCACGGTCGTGCAACATGCTCTCTGCATCAAAAAGCGATTTGCCCACCACACTGGGCACCTCAATCTTTTCACCATGATGCGTGAACGAATCCAACATATATAACGTAGTGACAGGCACAGCCACCACAAGCGCCATCATCAAGATGATGCTCACCCAAAATTTGGCGCCGGATTTCCCTGTAAAAAAATTCTTCAATGCCATTTTCGCGCGTACAATAATAATTTACGACTGCAAAATTAGTGAAATGTTCTCAAAAAGGCGGTACGTTTTCCTCTTTTTAAGTCATATTTGATGGATTATCT